>NZ_JARFTR010000019.1 GCF_029167235.1 Kamptonema sp. UHCC 0994
TTACGTTTGAAAAACGCTATATATCTTCACCCTCTCCCCCTTGACCTTGAACACCTTTGATAATCCGAGATAACTCGCTCTTTTCATTAAAACTAATCCGAGTCGGAGAACCACTAATAATCCGTTCGTAACTGCGGAAAGAGTCCCTAATTTCCGGCCCTTTCTCCGTAATTGTATACTCCCGAATCCCCTTATCATGCCAAGAACCCCGCATTTTGAAAACATTAATAGCGCGGGACATTTCGCCTCTTATTTCCACATACTGAAGCATGATAATTGTATCAGTAATCGTAGAAATATGAGAATCTGTAATCGAATTAGAACCCATGAACTGGTCACTTGTATTAGTGAAAAAGCCAGTAATTTCCTCCTGCTTCGCAAAACCAGTCAAACCGATCACAAATTGCCGGAAAGAATTATTACTAACTCCTCGCGCTAAAGCAGATAAAGAATCAATTGCAATTCGAGAAGGCTTAAACTCAGCAATTTCTGACTTGATATTTTGCAAATGGTCTTCCAAACCCGCAGATTCTGGATAACTGCAAATAATCTTTAGCCAACCTTTCTGTTCCATTTCCTCAAAATCTATTCCCCAAGAATAAGCATTTCGGAATAGCTGAGCACGAGATTCTTCGTAAGCAAATAGCATGGCCCGATCCCCATTAACACAAGCATTCTCCAAAAACTTGCTTACTAACAGAGTTTTGCCAGTACCAGTAGCACCAGTAGCCAAAATAATTGAATCTTTGAAGAAACCACCACCACACATTTCATCAAGGGTTTTGTCCCCAGAGGAAACCCGGACATTAGAAGAACGTTGAGTTAAACGCATCGCACCAAGGGGGAAAATATTAATGCCATTATTCGTAATCGTAAAAGGATACTCCCCTTTCATGTGAGTTGTCCCCCGTAACTTCAAAATTTCCATCGTGCGACGACGGCGTTCCCCTTCCAAAACATTGCGGACAATTACCACATTATCTGAAACAAATTCCTCTACTCCAAACCGCGCTACAGGGCCATATTCTTCTACCCGTTCAGTGGTCATAATCGTAGTAGCACCAACTTGTTTTAATCGCGCTACTAGGCGAAAAATCTCCCGCCGCACTACCGATGCTGCATCATACTGTTGGAAAACAGCCGTTACCGAATCAATAGAAACTCGCCGAGCTTTATATTTCCGAATCGCGTACTGAATGCGTTCGATTAAGGCAGATAAATCAAAATTTCCCACAATATCTTGACCTTCGGGATCGGGAGAAGCATCTAAAATAAACAGTTTACCTTCATCGATCAACCGTTGCAAATCCCAGCCAAAACTATAGGCATTTTTAATGATATCTGTGGGAGATTCTTCAAAGGTAACAAATACTCCCGCTTCTTCAAAATTCATGATGCCGTTGTAGAGAAACTGAACTGCAAATAAGGTCTTTCCAGTTCCCGATGTACCGCTGACTAAGGTAGTTCTGCCAATAGGCATACCTCCGTGACTGATATCATCGAACCCCTCAATCATCGTGCGAATTTTTTGAACTCCTGGTGTTACTAATACTTCTTGGTGCAAAATTTGAGTATTATTATCCATATTGTGTTTTTGTTTTTTCTTGTCAATTGTTGTTTTTATTAAAAAGCTATTGAGGTTAATAATTTCAACTATCACACTAGGGAGTTAGTGGTTAATCTATATTTACTTTATAGAAAAGTCACTTAATCCAACAGTTTTGATTTTATTAATTCTAGCTATTTGTGAATAATTGCTTACATTCTATCCTGTAAGTTCATGTCTTCTTCGCGCAGTTCTTCATAGAGCAAATCTAGTCCAATCAAAACTTTTTCTCTGTCCGATAAATCGCCAATAATTTTTCGTACTGGAGGTGGCAGGATTTTAGCCAGAGTCGGCGTTGCCAAAATTTTGTCCTCTTCTGCTAGTTGAGGGTTTTTCAGGACATCTATCACTTTGAGCGCGTAGACTCCCAGAAATTCTTGCTCTAGAATGTCCTTGAGTGTTTTCAATGCCCGTACAGAGTTGGGAGTATTCCCAGCAACATAGAGCTTGAGAACATAGGTTTTCTTCAGAGGACTCATAAATTTTGCTCGGACTATCAGTTGATAATTGGTAAATTGGTTTGGTAATTGGTAGTTGGTAATTGGTAATTGGTAACTGGTAATTGGTGATAGTTAACAGCTAACAGTTAACAGTTAACAGTTAACAAAAATTAAGAATCTCTAGGAATTGAACGCCTGTACATCTCGCACAAGTGTGCAATCGCATCGATTAGTGTCAATCGGTAGTCTAGTAATACTTCCTCACTGCGCCCTTCTAATTTTAGCTGGTTGGCAAATTCATCCATTAATTCCATGTGAATTTCTACAATTTGAGTAACAGAAATGTCAGCAAAAAAAGCTACATTTACAAACTCATCGATTTTATTATTCAGCGTGGAGTCTTGGGAAAAATAATTCAAAACTATCTCACGATAATTTGACTGAAGTTGCTCCAAGAGCTTTTGCCTCTCTGCTGAAGGCAGATTTCGGAAGAAAAACTGGGAATTTCTCTTATAGTACACACCTAAGTATCCTAATCTCTCCCGTAATTTTTCAGCAAGCCTGCGCTGCTGGCGGTGGAGCAAACCTTGAGAAGTCAATTCCGCAGTCGGATCGGCACTTGAGGAGTGGCCCCTAGCTCGAACCGGGACAGAGAGATTGAGAAACTGGGTCATCGCCTGGTCAATGGAGGAACTGAGAGCGCTTAACTTGGCGAGCGGTAACTTCACTTCTGCGGCGTGGTAAAAAAAATCGAGGTTTTCCTCGTGGCTTCCCTCCGAGGCCCTGATGGTATTATTTTCTGGCAGAATTTTAGCGTCTTCAGAATTTGGCTCCGCCTCCAAAATCACGACCGGCAAGAATATGGAATGCTCTTGCAGTTGGCTAACTAGCAAGTGCAACTCTGGGTAAACCTCAAATACAAGGCAATCGAGGTGGCTGTTGCGCTGGATGAAGTCCAAAAATCCCTCTGGGGAATTGCTACGCATCAAAATGTAGCGATCTCTGTCCAAAAGCTTGAGGGCAGATGTCGCGAGTTCTTCAGACCGCAGAAAAATACAGATAGAAAGTTCGGAACGCAAAGCTATATTTGGCTCAATCGCTAAGTTGCCAGACAGTGCTGAATCGGTCAGTTTTGATAACTCCTTTGCGAAAACATAATATTACATAAAACATTTAAACATTAATTGTAACCAATCTTAACCCCAAAATCGATTCGATCCCCATTAGAGAGCGATAATTAAAAATGTAACTCTGTGAGCGGCTTTCAACAATCCTCAGCAATATTTCTGGGAAAGAGCTTGAGCCTTACAATTATTCCTAGCTAGACTAGATAGACCGAGGTCTATTTAATCCCAAGCATCTCGCTGAACTCGCTAGGTCGCTCTGCGGACTGAGATAGGGATCGGGCAGATTTCGAGTTCGCTCCCTATATGTTTGCCATTAATTGTTGCGCTACTTCTGCTTTTGTGCCCTGACCATCAAGTTTCTCATGTCAATACCTAACCCGACTCTCCAAAATTTTATCGAACCCGTGCCGATCTGCTCCCAAAGTGCACGACTTTCCGTAGTGCGGTCAATTTTCAGACAGGGGAAGTGCGATCGCGTGGCAGTAGTCAACGATTTGCAGCAACCTTTGGGGTTAATCTACCTCCGTAGTTTAATGCTTGTGCCTCCAGTTTCCGCTCGCAGAGGTGGCTATCATCGGAAACCGCTATCAGAATTGAATTTTCTAGTCGAACCCGCGATCGCCGTATCCGCTTTGATGAGTTTGAACGATTTCTGGCTTTGGCTGCAACAACAACAAGGTCAAGAACTGATTAAAAACCACGAAAAAAACGGTGAGTTTAATTATTTGGCAGAAAGTCGAGAAAAGTGGGAACTTGACAGCGAAGGTAGGGGAATCTCTGGCGGAGCGATCGCCCAGTTCTCCAGCGCCGCCCCTTACTGGCTGCCCCCTCCAAACGTTGCTCCTATAGCCTTGATCGAGCCTGATAGCGGCAAATTTTTAGGATTGCTCGACAGCCTACGAGTGCTAAAATTCATCGCCTTTGAAAATAGCAACAAATGCGATCGCCTAGAGAGGGCGGCTGAGGAAAAAACCATTAAAACTGAAGAGCAAGCAAGACTTAGATATCGATCGGCACCAAGAACCCCGAACAGTGCCCCCCTTACAGAACAGCCAACAGTCGCAGTTCCAGGAAATGTAGCCGTTCCCCTCAATTCCTTCGTACAACTACTCGAACAACTACCTTTACCATTGAGATTGCTAAGCAGCAACGGGCAAATTATCGCTCAAAACGCAGCTTGGAAGTCGCAGTTGGGCGCAGGCCCAGAACCTGCTTTGAACAAAGCCCAAACAGCCAGTAATTCTCCGAAACTATTCTCCCATTCCCCAGCCTGCATTAGCAGAAGTGCAGGAACTTCCATCCCAGAAGAATGCGGGAACCGGGGGCGAACAGCCTTAGCGCAACAAGATAGCAATGCCTGTGTGCCCATCTACACCACAGCCATACCCTTAGCTTTCTCAACCTCAACCGCTCCCACTTGGTGCGCGATCGCAGGTAAACCCGATAACTATACTTGCACCTCTCCCGCACACAAAGGGTGCGATCGCACCTGGCAATTTCTCAGACAGCCACTCTCGGAAACACTAACTCTTGTCTTAGCCCAGGATGTAACCGAAGAACAGCTAGTAGCCAAAGAACTCGCAGCTAAAAATGCCGATTTAATTCAGCTTAACCGACTTAAAGACGAATTTTTAGCCTGCATCAGCCACGAACTGAAAACACCCCTGACAGCGGTAATGGGGTTATCGAGCCTATTGAAAGACAGAGCGATCGGAGAACTCAACGATCGCCAAGCTCGCTATGCCAAACTGATCCACCAGAGTGGTCGTCACCTGATGACAGTAGTCAACGACATATTGGATTTGACCCGGATGGAAACCGGTCAAATGGAACTAATTGTCGAACCCGTGCAAATTGCCGCAGTTTGCGATCGCGCCTTTGAAGGAGCCAAGCTACTTCAAAGGCAAGAAGACAAACCGCCCGCCGCCAGAGATAACCCTAAAGCCACTGATAACAGCACCTCGGGCGAATCTGATTCCCAAATAGACTACACCCTAGAAATTGAACCAGGATTAGTCCATATAGTCGCTGACGAACTGCGCCTGCGCCAAATGCTCGTCAACCTCTTATCCAATGCCCTCAAATTTACAGCCCCAGGCGCAGCCATCGGGCTAAAAGTCAACCGTTGGGAAGGCTGGATAGCTTTTACAGTTTGGGATAGAGGCATCGGCATCCCCGCCGACAAGCAACACCTCATATTTCAAAAATTCCAACAGCTAGAAAGTCCCCTTACCCGCCGCTTTCAAGGTACAGGACTAGGACTCGTCTTGACTCAGCGCCTAGCTCGCCTACACGGAGGAGACGTTTCTTTTATTTCCTCAGAAGGGCAAGGCAGCCAGTTTACTCTACTACTACCTCCTTGTCCTCCAGGTAGGGAAGATGAAGAGATAGGGAGCGGGGGAGCAGGGGAGATGGGGAGCGGGGGAGATGGAAGACAAAAATTCCCCCCCTGCCCCTGTGCCCCTCTACCCCTGTGCCCCTCCTTCTCCCTGCTCTCCCGCCCCTGTTCCCGCTTGGTGTTGATTGTCGAAGCCGTGCCCAAGTTTATTGAAGATTTGAGCAACCTGCTGACAAATATAGGCTATCGGGCGATCGTTGCCCGTTCCGGTACTGAAGCTCTAGAAAAAGCCCGCAGATTTAGCCCAGAAGTAATTTTTCTCAACCCCCTGCTGCCCTTATTATCGGGTTGGGATGTGCTGACAGTTCTTAAAACGGATGCTGAGACTTCCTCCATCCCTGCGATCGTTACAGCCACACGGGGCGAAAAAGAACGAGCCACACTCAACCGAGCCGATGGCTTTTTAAGTCTGCCAGTTAAAGAATCCGCCCTAATGGGGCAACTCAGCGAATTGACCCAGGGACAACAACCAATTGCAGATTTACTCAGAAATTCCATCACTGTTTTATTATTGAGTCCTCTCAGCAGTTCCTTTCATGCTGCCTCATTCCTAGTTCATCCTTCTTATTGCCGGATTTTAGAGGCAGATGACCTCGATCAAGCTGAACTCCTTGCCCGAATTTGGCATCCCAACGTGATGGTATTGGAAAGCACAACACAGCTAGAAAATCCCTCCGCTTTTATCGAAGAGCTAAGTCGGCGCAGCAGTTTAGTAAGTATTCCTATTGTAACTTTAGATGCTGTGACGACCTCCCTCGCCAATCAAGTCAAGGGATTGTCAGTATTTCCATGTTTAGCCCCAGGCGATCGCACTTCTGTCGAGACTTCCAACGCATCCCAACAAATGCCCTCTGCCTTATGGCAAGTGATTCAAGTTGCTGGGGGAATCACTTGGAAACCCTCGATTTTGCTCGTCGATGTCTCCTCTCTGTCAGATATACTACAGTATTTATCCTCCCCATCCTCCCCATCCTCCCCAGTCACTAATCCCCAGTCAACATTCCCCATTCCTAATTCCCAATTGCCAGTTCCCAACTTCCAAGCTTTGATTCAGTATCTCCAAACAGCAGGATTTCGAGGTGCGATCGCAGACTCTTGGGCTGAAGTTTTGCAAAAATTACAATATCAAAGCGTTGATTTACTGTTAATTTGCTTGCAGGGAAACTCATCGCTATCTCTAGTGCAAGCACTATCTAGCTTAGAACAAATGGCTGCTAAACCTCCTATCCTTGTACTGGATTATCGGTGTGAGACAAACAGAGAATCGCAACTACTTACCTCTATTCTGGGAGAAATGTCTGCTCAAATTTTGCCCTATTCTCTGTCGGTAGCAGAATTGTTGCAGCATATAGAAGAATCTCTCAAAGGTAGTTAAAGGAAAATTGGTAATTGGTAATTGGTAATTGGTAATTGGTAATTGCTAATTGGTAATTGCTAATTGCTAATTGCTAATTGCTAATTGGTAATTGCTAATTGCTAATTGCTAATTGCTAATCTCTCCTTTTTACCTTGATTATCCTCACCTTCTCCCCCATCATCCCCATCTTTCCCTCTTTCCCTAGCCCCTAGTCCCTAGCCCCTAGCCCCTTCTTACCCTAGCTCCTAACCGACGAAAGCGTTTGCTTTGCTATTGGCAAACATTTGTTTGGAAACTCTGGCAAGTTGATAAGCTCCTTTTGTGTCTAAAATTTGGTATTGATTCGGTTGCAGTCCAATTTGAGTAAACTTTTCTGGGTATCCCAGAATTAGCACAGAAGGGGGAGATTGGCTCTGAGATTTTTGGATGTACTCTATCGCAGCTCTTGTCAACCGATAATAAGTGACAGAATCTTGGGTATAAAATACAAGACTTGGTTTAGGAAAGCCAATCATAATTAACTCTTCCGACGGCAATTTTTCTTCAACAGCGGTATGCGCTAATTGTCGTAGAGGTAGCTGTCGTTGCTCATCGACTAGATTATAGACGGGGGTGATAATAAAGATTAGAAATGCAGCTAATCCAATCAAATTAACAGTCAAAATCCAATGCTCTTGCCGTCGCCAAAGAAGAATTGCCGCCACTACAGCAGCAATCCCCCAAATTGCTCCTCCCGCGATCGGCAAACCAGACTGTTGAAATGCTTGCGAAAAATTCGGCATTGCTGGATCGTTTCCTAACCAGTGAAAGCTGTATAAAATCGCCCCAGCTAAAACCAGCAAAAATATGACATTAAAAATGAGTGATAGGAAGAGGGACAGAGGAAGAGAATCTTGCTCGATCTTTGCGGCTTTGTGTATTATTTTTCCCTCTGCTACAAGCCGATCGTCACTATCTACTGATAACTTCTCTGTGAAATCTTGTATATTACCAATTGCCAGCGTTATTCGTTCTTTCTCACCTGTTACTTTATCTTCGATAATTTCGCTCCATAGTAACGCTACCAATATTGCTGCTGCTGGCATTAAAGGCAATACATAACTAGGGAGTTTAGTGACAGCAACAGTGAAGAAACCAAAGATACAGGCGAACCAACACAAAGCAAATAAACCTAGTTGAGCTTTGCGAGGTTGGCGACACCAATAGCTACGCTGCCAAAATCGTAGGCGGGCGATCGCACAGGGCAAATAAATAGACCAAGGAGCAAAACCAACTAACACTACCACAAAGTAAAAATACCAGGGAGCTCCATGACGGTTGACTACCTGCGTAAAACGCTGAAAATTGTGATAGCCAAAAAAGGAGTCAATGTAAGTTTCGCCGTTGGCTAAGGTAACTAGAATAAACCAAGGTAGAGCGATGGCAAGAATAATTAATATGCCACGTAGAGGGCGCATTTCCTGCCAGATTTCTCGACTATTGCCGAGGTACAGCGTAAAGCTACCAATAATAATTACTGGCAAGACGATACCAACTGGGCCTTTGGTGAGAATTGCCAATGCTATCAAGATATAAAAAGCTAAATACCAGCGAGAAAGTTTTGAGATTGCTTTGCTCTCGCCATGCTTCCCGGTTTTGAGAGATTGCTTTGTTTCTGGTAAAGTTTCCCAGAGATTGCTTGATTCTTCGTAAGAAGAAGCGGTTTTTAGTTTTGCTTCTTCTTCCTGATTCTTCTTTTCTTCTTCCTTTACGTATCCAAGAAAAAAAGCGAACAGTGCAGAACACATACACCCTGTCAGCAGCATATCTGACACGCCAATCCTTCCCCAAGCGATCGTTTCTGGATTTAAGGCAATTAGAGCAGAACCAATGCCAGCGGGGAAGAGGGAGATGGGAGGTACAGGGGCAGAGGAGAGATTTCCGTCTTCCATCTCCCCATCTCTCTTGCAATAGTAAAGGGTATAAAATCCAAGACAGGTAAGGGCGATCGCGGCGACTGCGGAGGGGAGGCGCACGGCAAGAATGTTAACGCCGAAGGTATGATAGGCGATCGCCATTAGCCAGTAAATTAAAGGTGGCTTATCAAAGCGCGTCTGACCGTTGAAATATGGGGTAATCCAATCTCCTGTCACCGTCATCTGGCGGGCGGCTTCAGCAAATAACGGTTCTGTCTCATCAACTAAGCCACCATGTCCCAAATTCCACAAAAATGCTAGGTAGCTAAGGGCGCAAAGCCACAACAGCGACATTGCCAAAGCTAGGGAGGGGCGCTTTACTTTATATTTCAACAAATCTACGAGCTCGCTAATCCTAAATTTCATCTAACTAAAAGCTATTTAAGGTTGTAGTATTAATTGCCATTCGGTGACTCGTTTATTCCACACTGGTGCGGCTGTTTCGCCGACAACATAGGGCCCCCAGTAAAGGCGAGAGCCATCTTGAGCAAAGACAACTAGAATATCTCCGGGTTTTAGTTGCAACTTACCTTCTGGAAGGGATAAAAGCAAGCCCTTAACCCCGCCTTCCCCTGGCGCAAAATCCCAGTGAGCAGGTTTAGCATAGGATTTTTGGGTAGATTTCCGCAACAGCAGAGCTACGCGGACTGGATGCTCGGTGCGGTTGCTCACCCGTAGAGAGCCAATGGCTTTAGGATCTGAGGGTGATGTTTTTGGATTTGCTGCTAATTTTTCCTCTGGTTCCTCTTTCGAGGCTGGAGATGCGATCGCAGGTGGTGAAGGCGTGATGCTGAGGGGCGACGGTACTGAAGGCAGTATTGTCGCTGAGTTTGGGGAAGCAGGCGGGTTGGTTGAACTAAAGTTAATCCCTCCCAGCCACATCCCTGTAAATGCCACGAATAGAGCAACTATAATAGTTGGGTAGATTTTAAGTTTCATAATCTTTACAATTAATTAAATGGGTAGACCTGACACCCTTAAGTTAGTTATAGCTATCTTTAAATTAGGCTAATATGCAGAATACCCGTCTTAATAGAGTTATTGATGTTCTCAGCGAACAGCTAGGGGAGTGGTTACAAAATCCTTGGCGGCGGATTTCGCTACTGATAATTAGTTTATTATTTGGTTCGTTTTTGGGTGGTGCGATCTCTACGATCGCGGGACAAGCTGCTGAGTGGGACATTTTCGTGGCTGGGCTGTTGTTGGTGTTAACGGAATTTGTCAACTGGATAGTTTACCGGGGTACTCGGCTGGTTGGGCGTTCTTTGTGGATAGATATTTTAAATTGTCTGAAAATTGGTTTAATTTACAGTTTGTTTGTGGAAGCTTTTAAGCTAGGTTCTTAGTAGCGAGTAAGAGGAGATAATTAAACATAAAATAAAGTAGGTTATTGGATTGACAAAATGTTGTAGTTGTGGTATTATTTGCTGCTGGTTCTATATTGTCGTTGAAAATTATTACTAGGGATGTTATTAAAAACATCTTAACTGGGTATGCTAATCCCTAAAAGTATGGCTCCAGCAACCAAGAATCAAATACTTGGCAAACGTGCAGCTTTTTCTCAGTAGTCGCCAAAGCAGTCAGTTCTGTTTTTTTGTAAAACCGGGAACTATAGCATCCTTTAAGGCTTCTACACAACCCAATAATGCTATCAGGGCGGAATCTACAAAAATAATTAATTTTTGCCAATTCCCCTTTTAGAATTTTTTTGTGGCAATACTTGCGATTGACAGTGGGTATGCAGTAATTTACAGGCAAGAAGCCTGTACCGCAAGCAAGATCGTTGTGGTAGGGCAGCCAATGGTATTTGCGAAGCCAGCGGTCGGCATCGCAGAGTTGCCTTTATTTGTTTTATCAATCTTAGGTGGATTTACCGGGGAATTTAATTATGGTACGTGAGGAAGAACGGAAGCAAATCCTTTTTGCAGACTCCAGAGTTGAAGATTACCAAAGTCTGACGGAAAGCGCGGATAGCAATACAGAAGTCATTGTCCTCGACTCCAAGCGCGATGGTGTTGAGCAAATAGCACAAGCACTGAAAGGGCGGACAGACGTTGCTGCCGTCCATGTATTGTCTCACGGTGCGGCTGGTAGCGTCCAATTGGGTGCAAGCGAACTGTCTTTGAGCAATATTGAAAGCTATCGGAATTATTTAGAACAGTGGTTTGCGTTGCCGGCGGTGGGATATTCTCACCATCGAGAAATTTTACTTTACGGCTGTAACGTAGCTGCTGGTGAAAAGGGCATTGCCTTTGTGGAAAGGCTAAGCGAGTTAACAGGGGCCCAAGTTGCAGCATCCGACGATCTTACCGGGTGTGAAGCCTTGGGTGGAGATTGGGAATTAGAAGTGAAGACAGGAGATATTGAAACTCTTGTAGCGTTTTCCCAAGCGGCGAGAGAGGCTTATAGCGGCGTACTGGCAACCTTTACCGCTACTGACTTTACCAGTCTGAACAATGCCATCCTCTTTGCTAACGTCCTGACCGATGTTGATGATATCAACATCACTGCTCCCATCACCTTCACTGCGGGACAAGTTCTGCCTGTAGTTACTAACCCTGTAAACTTTGTTGGTAGCATTACCACTCCCATTACCATTGACGGTGCTGGCGTTGGGAGAATCCTTTTTGTTGACAACGCCGCCACAGTCAGCTTATCTAAGCTCACACTTCAAAATGGAGCAGCAATCGGCAGCGACGGCACCAACGGTGGTGGTGGTGGTGCTGGCTTAGGTGGCGCACTTTTTATCAACAACGGTACTGTCAATATTGACAGCGTTACCTTTGATACCAATACAGCAACAGGTGGTGCAGGTGCGGCCGGAAGCGGTGGTGCAGGTGGCAACAGTGACTTAAGCACCGGTACTGTAGGCAGCACCCCTGGTCCTGCTGGTCCTGGTGGTACTGGTGGTGGCGCTAGTGGTGCCGGTGGTACTGGTGGTACTGCTAGTGCCGGTGGTAGTGGCTTCCCTGGTGGTACTGGTGGTACTGGTGGCCTTGGTGGTACTGGTTCAGTACCTAATGGTGATGGAGGCCCTGGTAGTGCTGGTGGTACTGGCGGTGCTGGAGTATTCGGTGGTGGCGGTGGCGCTGGCGGCACTGGTGGTGCTGGTCAGAATGGGACTGGCACTGGTAACGGTGGTGCTGGTGGCGCTGGCGGCACTGGTGGTGCTGGTGGTGTCGGTGGCGGTGGTGGCCCTGGTGGTGTTGGTGGTGCTGGTGGTACTGGTACTGTTGCTGGTACCGCTGGTACCACTGGTGTCGGCGGTGCTGGTGGCCTTGGTGGTGGCGGTGGTGCTGGGAGCGCTGGTGGTGCTGGTGGCGGTGGCTTTGGTGGTGCCGGCGGTACTACTGGCGGTGGCGGTGGCGCTGGTCTAGGAGGTGCTATTTTCCTCAATGCAGGCACCTTAAATGTAAGTAACAGTACCTTTAGCGCGAATACAGCAACACTTGGTGCTGCTGCGGGTAACGGTACGGCCGGCCTGGGTTTGGGTGGCGGAATTTTTGTCAATGCGGGTGCTACAGCTAACCTGACAAATACTACTATTACCCTCAATAATTCTGGCACCAGTGGGGGCGGCGTTTTCTACGCCGGGACTGTCAACGCCAATAACACAATCATCTCTGGCAATACTAGCGTTGCCGATGCTGACATTACAGGTGGTGTGGTATCAACTGGTGCTAACAACTTAATTGGCGGTGCGGCCTCACTTGGCCCCCTGCAAAATAATGGCGGTGTTGTCTCAACCCACGCCTTACTTGTTGGCAGCCCCGCGCTCAATGCTGGCAGCGCCGCCACTGCCCTTAACGCCATAACTGGTGCGGCCCTCACTACTGACCAACGCGGCACTGAGTTTAACATTGCGTTTGCCCGCACCGTAAACGGCGTTGTTGACATCGGTGCTTATGAGTACGGCCCTACAATTACGGGTCAGAAATTTAACGACCTCAATGGCAACGGCATTAAAGATGGGGCTGATTCTACCACAACAACTCCAGCAACGCCAACCTTTACAATCTTCGTAGATGAGAACAATAATGGCACTCTCGATGCAGTTGAAACTTCGATTGTTGTCCCGTTCGGCACCACTTACTCCCTCCTCGATACCAAGACCAATAGCCCAATCTTAGAAGTGCCGCAGGCAACGGTTTCCCAACAAACCCTGCCAGTTGCACCTACTGTTTACAATACGGGAGTTGTTGACCAAACCAATCAAGACTTCGGCAACTTCCTGCTCACAACCATTAGCGGTACAACTTACACCGACATTAAAGGGACTGATGGTAAAACTGCTGACGATACTACCTTAAATGGCGTTACCGTCACTTTGTACAAGGATGCCAACGCTAATGGCACTCTGGAAATTGGCACAGATACCGTCGTAGGAACCCCTCAAGTGACTGCGGGAGTTGGAGCTTACACCTTCACTGGTGTGGGCCCAGGTACTCATTTTATCAGCGAAACTGCGCCGACAGGATTTACCCAGACTTTCCCAACAACCCCTACTTCCTATATCACCGTTACGCCTACTAGCGGTACTCCTGTTATTAATCAGGACTTTGGCAACTTCCAAAACATTACCGTCAGCGGTCAGAAGTTTAATGACCTCAACCAAAATGGGGTTCAAGAGGCAACAGACACCGGCTTAGCAAACTGGCAAATCCAGTTAGTTAACGCTGCTGGTGCAGTAGCACAAACCGGAACTACAGATGCCTCTGGCAACTACAGCCTCACCAACGTTGGCCCTGGAACATATACTCTACGGGAAGTTCAGCAAACACCAGACTGGGTGCAAACCTTCCCCGTTCCCCCAGCCATCACTACCATCACTCCCAGCAGCGGCGTTAACATTACCAACGTCACCAATCCCAACACGGGGGCCAATCCTACTAACTTTGGGAACTTCAAATTTGGCAAAATCAGTGGCAAAAAATTCAATGACTTAAATGCTAACGGCATTCAGGATACAGGAGAACCTGTACTCCCCGGTTGGACGATTCAGTTACTCGACAACACTGGGAATGTCCTCCAAACTTCTACTACCAACTCCACTGGCGACTACCAATTCACTAACATCAGATTTGGCGGATACACAGTCCAAGAAGCCCTACAAACTGGCTGGACGCAAACAGCCCCGGCTACCCCAGGTACATTTTCCATCGCTGTCACCAGCGGTACTGACTCGCAAAACAATAACTTTGGCAACTTCCGGCCTAACACCATCGCCGGTCAAAAATTCAATGACCTGAATAAAAACGGCATCAAAGATACAGGAGAACCAGGACTACCTAACTGGCAGTTATTCCTAGATGCCAATGGCAACGACACCTTAGATACTGGGGAAGCACAAACTCTTACTGATGCCAACGGCAACTATAAGTTTATTGACTTGCCAGCAGGGATATACAAGGTACGGGAAGTCGATCAAGCGACTTGGACTCAAACTACCTTCGACCCCGCTGATATTAACGTCGTTAGTGGCCAAGACATAGTTAATGTTGATTTCGGCAACTTCCAGCCCAGCAAAATCAGTGGTATCAAATTCAATGACCTCAATAGCAACGGCATTAAAGATGCTGGGGAACCAGGACTTGCTAACTGGCAAATCTTCATTGATATCAATGGCGATGGACTGTTCCAACCCATCGAACAGGACACCATTACTGACGCTGCTGGCAACTATACTCTTGATAACGTACCTGTAGGCACTTACAAAATACGGGAAGTCCAGCAAAACGGCTGGATTAAGACGACGGCAGATCCCGCTGACCTTGCGGTTGTTGGTTCTTCAGATATTCAAGGTATTAACTTTGGCAATTCCTTTGGTATCCCCCAAGTTATCGGTCAAAAATTTAATGATGCCAACAATAACGGCACGTTAGATGCAGGGGAAGCAGGACTTGCCAATTGGCAAATTTACCTTGACTTAAACGGTAACAGTGTTCTGGACTTTAATGAACCCAATACCCTGACTAATGCTACTGGCAACTACATCCTGACGGGCGCACCGGTCGGGGGGCCTTATGCAGTTCGGGAAGTTCAGCAGCAAGGTTGGATACAGACTACTCCCGCCGCTACTGTCACCGTTCCCGCTACTCCTGCAACTCCCGCGACTCCTCCGGTTGTGAACTTCGGTAACTTCCGGTTTGTACCGGGTACTATCCAAGGTCTGAAGTTCAATGATGCCAACAATAATGGTACTCAAGATGGTGGCGAAGGGGGTTTGTCAGGAGTCCAAATTCAGTTAACCAATGTTACAACTGGGGCGCTGACGACTACGAGTACTAACGGCAGCGGCAACTACAGTTTCGCAAACCTAGTACCGGGAACTTATCGTGTGCGGGAAATCAACCCATCTGGGTTCAGCCAAACTACGCCTAACCCTGCTGATATTGTGCTTGCTAGTGGCGCTACGGTCAGCGGCATCAACTTTGGAAATTTCCAGCAAACGACAACACCAACACCAACACCAACACCAACGCCAACGCCTGCACCTGCACCTGCGCCTGCGCCTGTCCCTGGGTCTTCTCCAAGTCCTGGGCCATCTCCAAGTCCAGCTCCGATTCCGACTCCAGTACCGACGGATTTAGTTTGCCCTGCTGATTTCCCCAGGATTGCTGCTCCAAATCTGCCTCCTAGTCCTGCCCAAAACAATATTGTTAACGGTAGTAATGGTGACGAGATTCTTGTGGGTAGTGCAGGTAGTGACACTATTTACGGGTTTAACGGCAACGATGCGATCTTTGGTCAACAGGGCAGTGACTATATCAATGGCAATATCGGTAACGATACTGTCTACGGAGGAGTAGAAAATGATACTCTCTTCGGGGGTAAGGGTTTTGACTTGATATTTGGCGATCGCGGCAATGATACTATTTACGGCAATCGCGGCAATGACTCTATTTCTGGCGATGAAGGTAATGACGTATCTTACGGTGGCAAAGGTAACGATGTCGTCTTGGGAGGCCTGGGAGATGACCAGCTACTAGGCGATGAGGGGAATGATACTCTCTGCGGTGGTAGCGATAATGACATCGTATTTGGGGGTAGCGGCGATGACCTCTTGTTTGGTGATATTGGCAATGACTTATTCTTCGGTGGCCTTGGTAGCGATACTCTCATCGGCGGCGGTGGTAGCGATCGCTTTATCTTAGCCTCTGGCAGCGGCGCTGATACAGTCATTGACTTTGCCCAAGGAACTGATTCTTTGGTGTTAGTTGGTTTGGACTTCAATCAATTATCGATTGTGCAAACTAATGGTTCGGCTGCTATTAGCATCGCTAACAATGGTGAACTTTTAGCCATCCTGAACGGGGTGCAAGCAAGTCAGCTCTCAGCTAGCAATTTCAGTCTCTTTGTTTAGAGGGAATCAGGAAGAATAATGTTAACAGTTAACTGTTAACTGTTAACATTATTCTTCCTATTCTACCGTCACCGACTTGGCCAAATTCCTCGGTTGATCGACATCCAAACCTCGCCTCGCCGCAATGTGATAAGCCAACAATTGCAAGGGGATTACTGTCAAAATTGGTGACAGTAACTCATCCACCATCGGCACAGGCAAAACATCATTAAAAACATCTGCCCCAGTCAAAAGTTCCTTGGGCATTACCCCAATTAAACGGGCATCTCGCGCCTTAGCTTCTTGGGCATTAGAAAGCACTTTTTCATAAACATTACCAGGCATAGCGATCGCCACCACCGGCACTTTAGCATCTAACAAGGCAATGGGCCCATGTTTCATCTCCCCTGCTGGATAACCCTCAGCATGAATATAACTAATTTCCTTCAACTTCAAAGCCCCTTCCAAAGCAATAGGAAAATTAATTCCTCGCCCTAAAAAGATAAAATCGCGCGTTTCATTGAACTCGTGGGAAAGTTCCTCAATCTGCCTTTCCTGAATCTCTAAAAACCTCTCCATTTCAATCGGTAACTGTCGCAAACCAGCCATAATTTCCTTCAATCTACCTTCACTGATAGTTTGTCGCTGATAAGCTAAATCTAAAGCTAAGCAATAAAATGCCATCAATTGACCGACAAAAGTTTTAGTAGCAGCAACCCCAATTTCCATCCCGGCATGAGTATTAATAATGTGGGGAATTGTATGACTAAGGGAACTTTCCGGTCGATTAGTAATGCCTAGCATTCTAGCTCGAAACTTGTCAGTAAAACCAGCACGGCGCTGTTCTTCCATGCCCAAAGCTGCCAGCGTGTCAGCAGTTTCACCTGACTGAGTAACACCAATTGTCAGAGTATTTGCCGTCAGCGGTGCCGGTGCATAGCGATATTCAGAAGCGTATTGCACTGTTGTGGGAATATTTGCTAACTGTTCTAAAAGATATTTTCCTACCAGGGAAGCGTGCCAAGAAGTGCCGCAAGCTAAAATAGAAATATGTTCCAAATCAGCACATAATTCAGTTGGTAAACCCAGATGAATTGGCGATCGCCCATTGCCCATCCACTCGCTATCTGCGTAAGCTTCCAAACAATCACGCACAACTGTCGGCTGTTCGTAAATTTCCTTGTGCATGAAGTGCTTAAAGCCCTGTTTTTCAACCAGAATTGGATTCCATCCCAATATCCGGGGGCTTTTTTTCAGCTTCTCGCCAGCAAAGTTATAAACTTCAACACCCATCGGCGTTAACCTTGCCAATTCCCCATTTTCCAAAGATAGTACGGCGCGGGTGTGGGCCAACAATGCAGGGGTATCAGAAGCACAGAAAAATTCTCCAGAACCAAAGCCAATGACCAGAGGAGCGTGCTGTCTTGCTACAATTAACTCATCGGGATAGTCTACACAGAGAACTGCGATCGCAAAGGCTCCCTGCAATTGATTCACCGCCGCTAACACTGCCTCTAAAAAAGCCTCTGAATCAGCCAATTCTAAGGAATCATCATTCCCCGTTTCCCCCTCTGTCTTCTGCCTCCTGCCTTCTACCATCAATTCAGCAATTAAATTCGGGATCACCTCAGTATCCGTATCCGAGATAAACTTATGTCCCTTAGCCTTGAGCTCTTCCCTTAACTCCCAATAATTTTCCACAATCCCATTTTGGACTACCGCCACCTGGCGATCGCTATCCAGATGCGGGTGGGCGTTATACTCCTCTGGCTTGCCGTGAGTCGCCCAACGAGTGTGCCCAATACCAATCGCGGCCGGAGTTTCCGCCCCAGCTAACTTTTCCCGCAGATTATGCAGTTTACCCTTCGCACGCACGCAATTAATTTGCCCTTCCCAGATCGTAGCGAGGCCAGCCGAATCGTAGCCCCGGTATTCCAGTTTTTCCAACCCCGCCAGTAATATTTCACTTGCTGCTTGGGTGCCGATATAGCCAACGATTCCGCACATTTAAGGTAAAACTCCTGCTGAGGGCCTTACAGCAAACCTACAATGCCTGTAGGGAAGCCGTTAACTGATTTTAGACTGAACTTTTACTGTAGTGAATTATCCGCCTAAAAGTAAACCCCGTAGAAAGAATGATTCTCCGGGGCTTACAAGTGCGATCGCGCGATCGCTTCTTCAGAGCCTGGTTGTTCTGGGCTATATTGGATTTACCGCCGAAAATAGGTATGTATTTGCGCTTTAGCGGTAAAACCTCTTATCTAGTTGCACTTTAGCGCTAAAACATCTAAATTTTCCTTCTTCCTTCTTCCTTCTTCCTTCTTCCTTCTTCCTTCTTCCTTCTTCCTTCTTATGACAGACCAACCACGTACCCGCCAAGAACTATACGATCGCATCCGAGAAACTGGTAGAGAAGAATTCATTCTTGAAGAAATGATCCGCTATGGATTTTGGCCCGCCCAAGGCGAGATTCCGCAAGATCCCGCCGATGAAATTCGTCGCGAAGGAGAAATTAGGCGAGAACTTAATGAACTCCAGCAGCAAAGTTATCAACTCCAAAATGAAAAGACACTCCGCAAACAAGCACTTCAGCAACGGTTAGCAGAATCGCGGCGAAAGCAGCAGGAAACAAAAGAACGCCGGGAAAGAGAAAGACAACAAAAAGCGGAAAATTGGCAACAGAGAAAACAGCAAGAAATTCTCTATCTCGGTGATGGTATATCCGGCGGATTAAATAACTTTAACGCCGAAATCGAACGCTTACAAAACTATGGATTACCCATTTGCAATACCGCCGAAGAAATTGCCACCGCCATCAACATTAGCATCGGAGAATTACGCTTTCTCGCTTTTTCGCGCAAAACTTCCACAATCTCCCATTATATCCGCTTCAAAATCCCTAAGAAAACAGGCGGGAATCGCCTCATTTCTGCACCTATGCCGCGCCTGAAAAAAGTACAGCATTGGATTCTTACTAATATACTAGAAAAAATGGAACTGCACGCAGCAGCTCACGGCTTTCGTCCCTACCATTCAATTGTTACAAATGCCTTACCTCATGTTAGAGCAGAAGTTATTATCAACTTCGACCTCAAAGACTTTTTCCCATCAATTTCTTATAAGCGAGTCAAAGGACTTTTTCAATCCTTTGGCTATTCAGAAGCCGCCGCAACAATTTTCGGTTTGCTGTGTACAGAACCCGAAATTGAACAAGTAGAAATAGACGGCAAAACATACTTTGTAGCATTAACAGAACGCCACTTACCTCAAGGTTCCCCTGCAAGTCCAGCTATTACAAATCTAATGTGTCGCCGTCTCGATAGCCGCCTGACTAAAATGGCTGAAGACGTAGGATTTGTTTACACTCGCTACGCCGATGACCTAACGTTTTCCGCTTCAGGTGATAGCCTTCGCCATATTTGTAATATTCTCAAACGTACAGAATCAATTGTCACTCACGAAGGGTTTACAATTAATCAACAAAAAACTAGAATCCTGCGAAAAAATCGACAACAAGAAGTTACAGGAGTGGTCGTCAATGACCGCCCCAGTATTGCTAAAAAAGAGCTAAAACGCTTTCGTGCTACATTGTATCAAATAGAAAAAGATGGCCCCGAAGGTAAACACTGGGGTAATTCTTCTGATGTCATCGCCTCAATTCAAGGCTTTGCTAACTTTGTGGCAATGGTCGAGCCCCAAAAAGGCGCAGAGTTTCAAAAACAGGTAAAAAAAATCAAAGAAAAATTCAATTAGATGAGAGAATGGGAAGGCGGGAAACAAAATATCCCACAATGTAAAATCAAAATCTAAAATCGATATGACTTATTGCCTTGGAATTATTACCCGCTATGGAATGGTGATGGCTGCTGACTCGCGGACTAATGCAGGAGTTGATTATATCTCAACTTACCAAAAATTATTTGATTTTTCCTGTCCGGGGGAACGGGTAATCTTAGTCTGTACTTCAGGCAACCTGTCCATGACTCAAGGGGTAATTAGTGGACTGAATAAAGATATTAAAGTAGCCGCGGATATGAACCTCCATACTCTTCCTTCCTTATACGAAGTGGCCCGCTATATTGGAGGGAAAATTCGTTCTATGGTTGAAATCGACCAAGCTTGGCTAAAGAAGGACGGGATTGATGCTAAATGCAGTCTACTTTTGGGGGGACAAATTAAGGGTCAAGAACCGGAATTGTTTATGATTTACAGTCAAGGTAACTGTATTCAAGCCACTTCGGAAACTCCTTTTCTGCAAATTGGAGAGGCTAAGTATGGCAAACCTATTTTAGATCGGGCTCTCAGTTTTGAAACTCCATTAGAAGGTGCAGCTAAATGTGCTCTGCTATCCATTGATTCTACGATGAAATCGAATATTTCTGTAGGGCCGCCGATTAATTTAGTGATGTATGAAACCGATAGCTTAGTTGTTCGGAATCGGTTGTTATTGCGTCTGGGAGATCCTTATTTGGCGGAGATTCGGAAGATGTGGGAGGTCTCTCTTAGAGAAGCTTTTGAACGCATTCCTGATATTAACTGGCGGCACAATTTAGAGAAAGAGCCGTCGGAAGATATTATTATTGATTGATTTTTAATGACTAAACAACCAACAACTAACAACTAACAACCAACAACTAACAACTAACAACTAACAACTAACAACTAACAACCAACAACTAACAATTACCGTTTAGCAATTCTTAAACCTTCCCGAAAATGAGAAATTGTGGCAATTACAGCTATAGAAAAGTAAAAAATTCGCAGACACCAAAAGCAAGTTGCCATTAACCAAGAAACAATTGTTGGCGGTACTCCTGTTAATTGAACAAATTTTGAGTTAACTTTTTTTTCAAAGTTATCTAAGTCATTCATTTGAACTTGTTTAGTAGGGAGAACTGGAAACTGTGCTGTATATAAGTAGAAACCAAGAAAACCTTCATTTCCAACTCTGTTGTTTAAAAAAGAGTTGGTTAATTTTTCTGCTTGTTCTGGTGATAAAGTCTCTTCTACTCCGACAGATTGTAGCCAAATATTATATCTAACTACCGGGGTGCTCATGAAAATTAATGGTACAGAAATTATTAACAAAATAGCGCTGGTTTGACGACCTAATTTCGGATATAAAAGAACGGTAGCAACCCCAAAACCCATGCCAAGAATAGCAAATACTAAGATATTTAATAATTCGACAACTTCTATGCCTTTAAATAAATCTCCGACGATAAATATGGGATATAATAATTTGTCTGCCAATAACAGAGCTGCTACTTTGATTAAGATTACTATGCTAACAAGAGTAACTGTACAGGCAACATAGGCAAAAGCGCCTAGAATATAGAGTAAGATTAGGCCTAGTAGTTTTAATAACGGCATGGAACTATCAGGTGATTGAGTGCTTAGAGGTGGGATTGGCCAGTTCCCGTTGGGCCGTTTGGGCGATTTCTATAATCTGTTGCTTGTCAACTGGTAGTGCGATCGCACAAGTGTTAACCACAGCAGAATTATCCATCCGTAACCAGAGAAGATATTCAATATTACCAGCAGGGCCAACTAAAGGCGACCAAGTTAAGCCGCGATATTCCCATCCTAAAGCGATCGCGGCACAACAAACCTGGTAAATTGCATCCGCTTGGTCAGTCGCAGAACGCACAACACCTTTTTTCCCAATGCGCGATCGCCCTACTTCAAACTGTGGCTTCACCAGCAATACTAACTCCTTTGGCGACACTAATAGCTGCGATAGTGCAGGTAAAATTTTTGTCAGGGAAATAAACGATACGTCCGCTACGCCTAAATCTGCATAATTTCCCTCATCCTCTAGAGGTAATTCTCCGTAAAGATCCGCAGGTGTCAAATACCGCAAATTAGTGCGTTCTTTTAAAATCACCCTAGAATCGTTTCGTAACCGCCAGTCAACTTGACCATACCCAACATCTACACCATAAACCTTGATAGCACCAGCTTGCAGTAGACAGTCGGTAAAACCCCCAGTGGAAATCCCCCCGTCGAGGCAAATTCTGTCTGCTACGGGAATATTAAAAACTTCTAAAGCTTTAGCTAGTTTTTCGCCGCCTCTGGAAACATAGGGAGGGCGTTCTTTAATTTTAATGACAGCAAGAATGTCTACCTCGGTACCTGGTTTGTCAATCACTTGCTGATTAACTGTCACTTCCCCAGCCCTAATTAAACGTTGAGCTTGTTGCCTTGAGGCACACAAATCTAAGTCTACCAATAATGCGTCCAGTCTTTGTTTAGCCAAGGAATTTTATTTGATAAGTCGAAAGAATAAAGCCAGTTTTTTAGTCATTCGTATTTTACATTTAATCAAGTGAGTTTATTTAGATAGAGTTGCTAAAACTAGCCTAAAGTTTTGACAGTTTATATAAATAAATCTTTCTCAAGATAGAAGTGCTTTACCTCCGAGTTTTGCCCACTCAAACCTATTTCGAGCCTCAATCCTACCTTCAGTGATAGCGATCACTTACGTCATAGATTGCAATCACAAACCAGACTCCGTAGGATCACATAGAAGCTTTAGAATTTAGCTGATGATAGGAACATAGAACGTCAAACCCCTATAGATTTATATTTCCCCGAAAGCTATGCAAACTTTCACTAACTTTCCTCTAGAAAACCCCTGCAAAAGCCAAGAAAACCCGATCGCTATTTTCAGCGGCGATATTATTCACATTCTTTATCCTAATGGGGAAGTAGAAGTAACCACCGCCGAGCGAGTCGATCTCCGCCAAACCAAAATGCCCCTCGACAAATGTCTGGTGTGGGGCTGCTTTGAAGAGTTTTAAAGACAATAATAACGAGAAAAAAGTTCGTTTCGCCCCAAGAGCCCAAGCAAGAGAGCGATCGCTCTTTAGCTGCGGTGCCAAAGGTGCGATCGCTCTATTCCAAACTTACTTACACTGCGTAACAGCGATTTTCTTTCCCCTCAGCTACCTTCCACTCTGTTAAATAATTGGTAGGAAAGCGGAGACGCGATCGCCACCTGCATCAACTAGATATCCTTCTCACTCAACTCACGGATCATGTAATCAAAAGGTTGATCCAAGAAAGCCCCAGTTTCAATTCCCGCTGCTGCCACTTCTGCCTTGACAATATCTTTTAAGATACCAATCCCTACAACCGTCGGCCCAATTGGAACTCCCAGCGAATTGTAAGTTTCCCGCAAGCCTTGAAGCACGCGCTCGTCGAGTACGTCTGTATTGCCAGCTACAAGCGCGTAAGTAGCATAACGTAGGTAGTAGTCCATGTCCCGCAGACAAGCCGCATAGCGGCGAGTAGTGTAGGCATTTCCACCCGGACGAATCAGTTCCGGCTGTTCCGCAAAGAGCTGCGTTCCAGCTTGCTTAACAATGGCTCCAGCATTGCCATTAATCACTCTTGCCGCCTGCACTCGTGCAGTACCCGTCTCAAAATAGGATTTTAACCGCTCAATCCCATCCCGGTCTAGATACCGACCCGTCACATCGTAATTTCCAATCAGGCTGGTTACTGCATCCCGCATGAAATTTCTCTCCCAACAAGCTTTATAGAAAGTAAATTGAAAACCGCTTCTAAAAACCTACAGAAATCTGTAAATCAAACTTAGCGGTTTATGTTTTGCCTAGAGCAAGTGCTATATGCTTCCCTTTTTGCTCAGGTTGGCCTACTCTTCCCAGTTAGAGACTGCCTTGATTAGCAGAGGACTTGAAATATTTGATTTTTTGATGATTAGTTTGTGCCAAGTGTTTTTCTGTGGTTTTCACACCCAGTAAGCTTTAGCAACCCGCACTAATCAAGCGTTTCCCCAGTTTATCACAATTATTGTTGGTTTTCGTCAAATTCTGAGAAAACCTAGACAAACCTATGTATTTTGGCAACTGCCTAAAACCCCGCGCCTAAAGGCCAGGTATAAAAGGCTGTCGCAGATTTTAACCTGCTGTAATAAATATGATTTTAGGGGATCGGTTGCCTAAGTCCTAACAAAGCTATTGAATATTTACAAGAGTCCCAACTATCATACTAAGCTTTTGTATCGAAAAATACAACCTTATAACGGTTGAATGCCTATGATCGCTCAAATCGTCTGTCAAAGAATCTGCGATCGCCGAGAAATAACTAACATAAGGAGTTAAGTTAATGTTCCAGACCCCACAAGAGTTCTTAAACTACGTTAAAGAAAATAACATCCAGATCATCGACCTCAAGTTTATTGATACGCCAGGGATCTGGCAACACCTCTCCCTCTACCAAGACCAAATCGACGAAACGGCCTTCACCGACGGCGTGCCTTTTGACGGTTCTAGCATTCGCGGCTGGAAAGCGATCAATGAATCAGACATGGCGATGGTACTCGATCCCACCACTGCCTGGATCGACCCATTCATGGCAGAACCCACTCTGAGCGTTATCTGTAGCATCATCGAACCTCGGACTGGCGAACCTTACAGCCGCGACCCCCGCACCATTGCCCAAAAAGCTGTAGATTATCTAATTACTACAGGCATTGGCGATACAGCCTTCTTTGGCCCTGAAGCCGAATTCTTCATTTTTGACGATGTGCGCTTCGACCAAAACCAGCACAGCGGCTATTACTATGTAGACTCCGTAGAAGGTCGCTGGAACTCTGGTCGCGAAGAACCAGGCGGCAACTTAGGCTACAAACCCCGCTACAAAGAAGGTTACTTCCCCGTCGCACCGACGGATACCTCCCAAGATATGCGGACGGAAATGTTGCTAACGATGGCCAAATGCGGCGTACCCATCGAAAAGCACCACCACGAAGTTGCCACCGGCGGTCAGTGCGAACTCGGTTTCCGGTTTGGTACCCTGATCAAGGCTGCTGACGACCTAATGACCTATAAATATGTCATTAAGAACGTTGCTAAGAAATACGGCAAAACAGTCACCTTTATGCCGAAGCCGGTATTTAACGATAACGGCTCCGGGATGCACACCCACCAGTCCATCTGGAAAGACGGCAAACCCCTATTTTGGGGCGACGGCTACGCGAATTTGAGTCAGATGGCACTGCACTACATTGGTGGTCTGCTCAAGCACGCACCTGCTTTGCTGGCTTTGACTAACCCCAGCACTAACTCTTATAAGCGTCTAGTTCCCGGTTTTGAGGCTCCTGTGAACTTAGCTTACTCCCAAGGCAACCGCTCTGCTTCGATTCGTATTCCTCTGTCGGGAGGAAATCCCAAGGCAAAACGGTTGGAGTTCCGCTGTCCAGATGCGACGGCGAATCCTTATCTGGCCTTTGCAGCAATGCTTTGTGCAGGTATAGATGGCATCAAGAACCAAATTGACCCTGGTGACTCTTTGGATGTGGATATTTACGACCTCAGCCCTGAAGAGTTAAGCAAGATACCTTCGACTCCCGGTTCTTTGGAATTGGCGTTGGAAGCACTGGAGAAAGACCACGCTTTTATGACGGAGCCAGGGGTGTTTACGGAAGATTTTATCAATACTTGGATTTCTTACAAGTTGGATAATGAAGTCAACCCGATGCGCTTACGTCCTCATCCTTATGAGTTTGGTCTTTACTACGATTGCTAAAGAATTAAAAATTAAGAATTGAAAATTAAAAATGGTAATTATTTCATTTTTAGTTCTTAGTTTTTAGTTAATAAAGTTGCCGCTAGTTATAGCGGCATTTTTTATGGTTAATAGCTATTAGGTGGAAATTTTTGCTCCTTGAGTATCGAGGGAAAGCGATCGCACTTCTGGTGTTACTCCTTCTTGCAGCCAAGCTTGGGCCATTGCTGCGGCGACTGCGGTTGCAACATCGGCACTGGCTAAAGCTAAAAGTGTGGGGCCTGCACCGCTGATTACCATTTCGTAAGCGCCTGCTGCGATCGCCGCGAACCGCACTGTGGAATATCCTTTAATTAAAGATTGGCGGTAAGGTTGATGAATTTTATCTTGCATTGCCGATCGCAACCAGTCTGCATTCCCAGTCCCCAACCCCCGCACTAACAAACCCAGATGGGCAGCATTAAAAATCGCATCGGCTTTGCTATACTCTGTGGGCAAAACCTTACGAGCTTCAGCGGTAGATAGTTCAAAATCAGGAATAGCTACTATTGGGACAATATCTGAATGCCAAGGGATATCGCAAATTTCCCAATTGCACCCCCCCTGCCCCCCCTTGGTAAGGGGGGGTTGGGGGGGTTCTCCTTTAGTAGCAGCAAGGCGACACCCGCCGAACAAAGCGGGGACAACATTATCGGGATGGCCTTCGATCGCGATCGCCAACTGCATCACTTCTACGGGAGTCAGGGGTTCCCCAGCTAAATAATTTGCCCCGACTAACCCACCCGCGATCGCCGTTGCAGAACTTCCCAAACCCCTTGCCAGCGGTACTCCTAAACTAATCTCAATTGCCACTGAAGGGGGGGACTGACCGAGATATTCGTATAATTTCACAAAGGCCTGGTAAGCGAGATTGCTATCATCAGTTTTGACTTTTGCGGCTTCTTTACCTGTAGCAGTAATTTTAAGCGTTTCCGCTTCTTCTAATAGGGAAAAGTGGAAATGATTGTACAGAGTCAAAGCGGCCCCGATGCAGTCAAAACCAGGCCCTAGATTGGCAGTAGTAGCGGGAACAGTAACAGTGACAGTGGAAATGATAGACATTCTTGGAATATTCAATTAATCAATTAACTAGCATTGCATATAATTGGTGTCAGAAGGAAGAGGGAAGATAGGAGCGATGCCTTCGGCTGGCTACGCCTACGCAGAATAACTCAAAAATAGCTAAACTTCAAATTATCTCAAAAAGCAGCTAAATTCGGCGATTGAAATCGCATCTACACAAACGAAGTCCGCCTTCGCGGACTGTAAGAATTTAAGCCGCGTAGGCGGGTTTTGTCTGTGTAGACGCGGTTTCAACCGCCGAGATTAAAATCTTACTTTTCACTCTTCAACCTGTCATTAAGGAATATGTGAAAACTCAATATCCTCCTAAATAATGATTAAGGTATGTAGTTGCGCTTCAGCGCTCTTTCGTAGGCACAAAGAGCGCTGAAGCGCAACTACGTACCTAAAAATTAAGCAAAAATTTGAGCGCTTTTGCAAGTAAAACCAGGTAACAAAGGCGAAGTAAGTTCATCCTCACCAAACAGGGTAGCAATTAATCTTAAACTTGCTTGTTCCCGACGATAAACTTCAACTTGTTGTAACTGCCAATTAATGATCCAATATTCTTGTACTCCCCGCGTTGAATACAGCCTTAATTTCAACTCTCGATCGCGTCTTTCATTATCCGCACCGGGTGACAATACCTCTACAATTAACTCAGGTGCAGCGGTCAAATGTCCGGCTTCATCTAATAAGATAGCTAGACGTTGATTACTCGCCCAAACTACATCAGGTATCACGTTATCCGCATCAGTAAAAATAATACCAGGATTGATTGCAGTTTGCCCTAAACCTGTTTCTCGCGACCAAGAATTAAGTTCTTGATAAACATTTCCGCAAACTCTTTGATGACCCCAATGTGGTGCTCTTGTCATAAATAACTCCCCATCAATAATTTCATAGCGATTGCCGTTATCTGGCAAGAGTTCCAGA
This sequence comes from Kamptonema sp. UHCC 0994, assembly GCF_029167235.1. Lineage (GTDB taxonomy): Bacteria > Cyanobacteriota > Cyanobacteriia > Cyanobacteriales > Microcoleaceae > Kamptonema. The sequence continues at coordinate 27,797 of NZ_JARFTR010000019.1, forward strand.
TCGGCAGTAGTCCAACGTACTCGATCCGATATAGACTGGCTCATATGGAGATTCCTTGTCGATCGTGTTAATATCCTAGCCTCATTAAGTCCGCGTAGGCGGACTTTGTTTGTGTAGTAGCGATTGAAATCGCCTAGATATTGTTTTAGTAGATTAACTAAGGGATTAAAATCGCTACTACATTAACTCAGAAATTGAAATTTTTACTTTAAAATTGTTTTAGATGCAATCCGAGTTTTCTTCTTCTCACTTTCCGATAATTCCTCTCCCGACTGTAATCTAGTAGCAGAAGTTTGTAATACCGTTGCAGCACTTTTATCGCCCATTTGCAATGCAGTTTTAGCAGCAGTTTGTAACATTGTAGCAGCGCCAGCACGATCGCCTTGCTGCAATTTTGTTTCAGCTATTTGAGTTTGTCTATATTTGGCTAAGGCAAAAATATGTTGCTGTACCTGTTGGTTTGGTGCTGGCTGATAAACTCTCATAATATTAGCTTCAACTGCTATTGGATCGGAAAGTAAAGATTCACCAACTGCCGGATCGTCATAGCGGACTTGTAATTGCGCGATCGCTTGCCTACCTTCTGGCAATTGTCCAATATAAAGATTAGCCAACACTACTCGCTCGACATCCTTCATTAAATCTCCCAATCGTACTATCAAGCGATCGCCCTCTTTCTGGACTGGCAATTCTATCGTATCCGGCGCAACTTGAGCAATCGGTTTTAGTTCCGCTAACCGCACCTTTGGCAAAAGAGAAAATAGTAAATAGGCATTAGTAAGCCCAACAGATTGAAGGCGGGTAAACAAGCGGCCAAACTCGTCTATTGCTTGTTCTGGACGCTGAATATAAGCAAGAGTACCGCCCGCTGCATCGGCAATCTTTTCTAAAATATCTTGATTCCAATCATCGCCAAATCCTAGAGAATTCAGCGTCATATTGTAGTCAGCAGCTAGTTTTGCTAATTTCAAACAACGGTTATTATCGCCGTGTTCGTTTTCGCCATCAGTCAATAAAAAAGCTTGGGAAACCGTTTCAGATTTCCCTTTCCCCATTTCCTCAATTCCCAGTTTTAATCCCTCATCAATTGCTGTGCCACCAGAGGATCTTAACTTGTCAATTTGCTTTTTAATACTGGTGGGATCGTCAATAAATTGGTTGGGGACAATGACTTTGGCTTTATGGTCAAAAGCGATCACAGAAAGGCGATCCCCTGGGTTCAACCTGTCCACCAGTCTGCCCGCCGCCTGTTTCACCGTATCGAGGGGTCTGCCACCCATAGAGCCACTGTGGTCGAGGATCAGGCACAGATTTAATGGTACCCTGCGATCGATCGCAGCGGCGGTGGCAGAAATCGAAATGGATAGCTGACGTTGCGTCGAGGGCGCTGCTGCGTCGAGGTTGGTATCGTTGAGAGCAGACTGTAAACTAACTTTCATAAAGACCTCCAAAACGGAAACCCATCGCCTAAAGGCATGGCAGAAGTTTTTGCGGCTTTAGCCGCCGTCAAGTCAAGACCACAAGGCATAATTAGTTTATGGATGGATCGACAAACTCACAAATTTGAGTTTTGGAAGCAAATTCCTACCACCAACCACAAACACCAAGTAAGCACAACCTGGGCCACCAGCGAGTGTAAGCAAGGCTTTTTGGCAAAGCCATTGGGCGTTAGGTTTGCCTAACTCTCAAAAATCCTATCCCTTTTAGGGCTGGGAGTGTCAAGCGGTGTACCTTAAGGTTACGCTACTATTTCTTTAGGATAGCTCCACCAGCTCTACCGACAACTCCGTATCAACTCACCCATTAAAGCTATGCAATCGTCTTACTATGGGGATGCGAACTACCGCACGCCCCCGCCGGATTTAGAATCGCTGTTGTTGAAGGAACGGATTGTCTATCTGGGGATGCCTCTGTTTTCCTCAGATGAGATTAAGCGGAGTGTCGGCATGGATGTAACTGAGCTAATTATTGCTCAACTGCTCTATTTGCAATTTGACGACCCCGAAAAGCCGATCTATTTTTACATCAACTCCACCGGCACTTCTTGGGGAGATGAGGGCTACGCAATTGGCTTGGAAACTGAAGCTTTTGCTATTTGCGACACGATGAGTTACATCAAGCCTCCCGTCCATACAATTTGTATTGGTCAAGCTATGGGGACGGCGGCGATGATTCTGTCAGCGGGTACAAAAGGATTCCGGGCAAGCTTGCCTCACGCTACCATAGTTTTGAATCAATCCAAAACTGGTGGTAGAGGTCAAGCTACTGACATCCAAATCATGGCTCAAGAAGTCTTGTTAAACAAGAGAACTGTTGTGGAAATCTTCGCTAAAAATACTGGTCAAACTGTAGAGAAGATAGCTAAAGACATGGATCGAATGTTTTATCTGACACCGGCTGAGGCTAAAGAATACGGCTTGCTAGACCGCGTTTTAGAAAGTACCAAGGACTTGCCTAAACCTTTGGCTGCTCTTAAGTAAATTTTGTTCACCCTCACAACAACAAGTAGAGTCCTATGCCTATTGGTGTCCCTAGTGTTCCATACCGTCTCCCCGGTAGTACATATGAGCGGTGGATTGATATTTACACTCGTCTCAGTCAGGAACGAATTATCTTTCTGGGTCAGGAAGTAACTGACGGTTTGGCTAATAGAATTGTTGCGTATTTGCTATACCTAGATTCTGATGATTCTACTAAGCCGATCTTCATTTATATCAATTCGCCAGGGGGTTCTGTTACGGCTGGTATGGCTATTTTTGATACCATGCAGTACATTAAATCTGAAGTGGTTACTATGTGCGTTGGTCAAGCAGCTTCAATGGGAGCTTTCCTATTAGCCGCAGGGACTAAGGGTAAGCGGTTGGCTTTACCTCACGCACGGATTATGATCCACCAGCCTTTGGGCGGTGCGCGCGGCCAAGCGACAGACATTCAAATTGAAGCTAAGGAAATTTTGAGAGTGCGACAACAACTCAATGAAATGTTAGCTAAGCGGACGGGTCAAACTTTGGAAAAGATTCAGAAGGATACCGATCGCGATTATTTCATGTCTGCTGCGGAAGCTAAGGAATATGGTCTCATTGACCAGGTGATTGAAGAGCGTACTTAGGCTATTTGGTGTCAACTTAAGGTTAAACTTCCAGTCGGTCAGGGACTAAACTCCCTGACAGATTTTTGTTTAAGTTGATACTTATGTATTGTCTGTCATAATTTTCAGGAATTATTAAGTTGGTTGTGCTGTTTTCACTGAAATGGATATTGCAGATTATTATCGGCAGTTAGGGTTAAGATCGGGTTCGAGTCTGTCGCAAGTTAAGGCTTCTTATCGGCGATTAGCTAGGGAATTGCATCCAGATGTAAATCCTGGGAACGAGCAAGCCAAGAATAAGTTTATTGCCATTACTGAGGCTTATAAGTTCCTTTTAGAAATTGCTCCGCCTGATGTTAAGGAGGTTAAGAAACAGCCTGTTTCGACACCGAATTCGGTGGCGGCGCGACCTCAATCACAGGCAGTTAAGGTGACTCGTAAAGAGCGACCTATTCAAGATCCTGTGGCGCTGTCGGAAGCTGAACAAAAGCTGAAGCGGGATTCTTATTTACAGTTACAGCAGTTGCTTAAATATCAGAGGTTCCCGCGCGCGATCGCATTGGTAGAAGGTTTGGCGCAGCGAATACCTGACGATGTAGAGGTGCGCCAGTGGCAAGCGATCGCTTATCAGCGCTGGGGCCGTCATTTGATCGGCGAACACCAGGTTGAGAAAGCTAGAAGTTACCTGAAAAAAGCTCTGCGTACCGATCCTCACAACCGCGCTCTTTGGGCAGAAGTTGAGCGGGATTTTCGCCGCTTGGAACAGATTTATTAACTGTTCACTGTTCACTGTTAACTGTTAACTGTTAACTGTTAACTGTTAACTGTTCACTGTTCACTGTTGGCATAGTCAGGATCTCGTGGCTTTTGAGGGTCAAATGCGCGGGTAAATATTTTATCTCATTTTTGAGACAGAAACAAGCAATTTTAAATTCTATTTTACCATAGACACAGAGCGATCGCTATTTGCAATTCTTTATAATCGGTGTGCGATGGTTCATTATAAGCTTCACAATTATTTAAACTTTTATCTTTCCTCAACTATTGACATTTGGCAAAATCCAAAATATCTTCGACTGTAGATATTAATCTGCAAGGAAACCTAAACCCGTATGCTAACAGCTTACAAACCCGAAATTTTCGATGGTTTAGAGGATTTTTTCACAGTCAGAGACCAACTTGAATTAGTCAAGGACAACCTGACAGAGTTAGGCGCGGTGATCCGCAGCTACGGCTTACAAAAACAAGTTGGTATATGCTTGCTTCACAAACACTTCAACCTTTCTGCTGAAGAGCGGCTAGTTGAAGAGTTTGAGGGTAACAACTCTTACATTAAACCGACCACAGAATATAGCGATGCTATTCCCTATATGTGGAAGGTTGAACACAATCAAGTATCTGGTGAGTGGGTTTGGTTTCCGTTAGAATTTGTCCGCAATACTGAGCAGGTAGCAGCGGTAGTTGAACGCTCAGAAGCAGTTGTCAACAATCAAGAATTTCTCACCGCAATTGCAGCTAAGCTGTCTGAGTTGGGAATGACTGATATGTTTGGCATCAGCATTTTACACCGGGATGCAATTAAAATTGCTAAGGGTGAAATTCTAGTGGAAAATACAGATGATGAGGGGCGCATCTTAACGTTTTCATCTGTTCCTAGACCGGAAGTTGACCCTACAACTTTAACGCAAACTCTCTGGCAATTTCCAACAGCAGAAGGATTTGAGGTAGCAGGGCTTTGTACGCACTGTACACACTGTACGCACTGTACGCACTAACCTGTTAACGGTTAACGGTTAACGGTTAACCGTTAACCGTTATATTCCAATTTTGGATACTCAAAAATGGTTAATCTTCGCGAGGGAATTAAGATTTTTCAGTGTAGTCCAAAGGATAACAGTGAAATTCCGAGAGTGTGGCTAAGTTCTGGTACGATCGCAGCAAGGGAAATTCTGCCAGAAAGTGCTGGTTATTGCGATGGTGCTTTTGTGCCTAAAGAGCCTTGGAGAGAACCAACTGCACAGGAGTTGGCACTGCTCTGGACAGAGGAACCACCGCCGAATTATGCTGGTGTAGGAATTGTACGTTTGCCAACAGAAGTGTTAGCTTCATTTGCAGAACAAGGTATTAGTAAGATCGCAACTAAAGAAGAATTAAAGGCTTTTGGCATCCGCGACAAGTGCCAGGAAGCTCTAACTAAGATTATCGACTATTTTGCTCCCTTATGTCTCTCCAGTTGTCCGCCTGCTATTAATGGTATTGGTGGAATGCCGTCGGGATTAGCTACGTCAACAATTGATAAAAATCGCGGCTGCCATAATGGTTTGCATACTGATAATTGGGATAAATTACCGTTGAATCGCAAGTACGAAGCAACTAATCGTATTTGTGTTAATTTGGGTCTTGAAGACCGTTATTTTTTATTTATTAATCTCCCAGAAATGACTTTATTTGAGATGTTGGGAGGTGGCGAGGAGGGAATTAAACAAAATTGGATGCGATCGGCGAATGAGGAATTTATGAGGCGCTATCCAGAATATCCTGTGGTGAAGCTGAGAATAGCGCCAGGCGAGGCTTACATTGCGCCTACGGAGAATATGATTCACGATGCTACTACTGCGGATAAGAAGCATTTGGATATTAAGGTGATGATGCGCGGTTATTATAGGATTCCGGCATGAATTTGGACTATTGTGCTTTGGGAGATGCGCTGAAGTTAGAGGGAAAATTAGAGGAGGCGATCGCGCATTACCGAAAGGCGGTTGAAGTAAACCCTGATTCGCCTTTAGCTTACCACAATTTGGGGAAAGCGCTACAACAAAATGGTCAATTAGAAGAGGCGATCGCAGCTCAGCAAAAGGCGATTATTCTACAACCCAATTTTACACTTGCTTACTTTCCTTTACGGTATGTACCACTTCCCAATAATTCTAGTTTAATTGACGATCTAGTTAGTCTTTATCGCCAAGTTATTGAGATTTTACCTAACTTTCCTTTAGTTTATGTTAATTTGGCAGCAGCGCTGACGAAACAAGGGAAAATTGAGGAGGCGATCGCTACTTATAAAACTGCTGTTTACAAGCAAACTTTAGCATCTAATCCAGAACTCGCGCAAGTAAATTGTGATTTTGAGAAGTTGCGAAAACCAGATTTTATTATCATCGGTTCTCCTAGATGTGGCACTACTTCTCTTTACAGATATATAACTGCTCATCCTCAGATTTTAGCGCCTGCCGAGAAAGAAATCTGTTTTTTTTCAGAGCATTTTCATCGGGGAATGGCTTGGTATGATGCTCATTTTTTTCCAAAAATAGATACGCATAAGTTGTTGACAGGCGAGGCGACTCCTACTTATTTGAATTACCCGCTGGCGGCTCAAAGGTTGCACCAATTTTTACCGCAAGTTAAGCTAATTCTGATCCTGAGAAATCCTGTAGCCAGAGTTTTTTCTCATTATCAAATGTGGGTGAGGCGGGGAACGGAAAAGCGATCTTTTGAAGAGGCGATGAACGTTGAAATAGAAGTGCTAGCAAATGCCAATGAAATGGATTTAGAAAATGCAATGTACTGGAAGCAGTGCGAGTACATTGATAAGAGTCTTTATGTTTATAGTATCAGACGGTGGATGAGGCTTTTTCCCAAAGAGCAGTTCTTAATTTTGCGGAGTGAAGATTTTTATGCTAATCCGGCTATTGCACTTCAACAGGTTTTTGCATTTTTAGGTTTGCCAGATTATCAACTTGCTGATTACGAGAAGTATAATGCTGGGGTTTATCAGCCACCGATTGATGCTATTCATGGGCGATTGAGTGAGTTTTTTCAACCGTATAATCACAAGTTAGAAGAGGAATTGAGTATAAAATTTTACTGGTAAGTTGCGTTTTCTATAAGTTTTGTAGTAAGCTAGTAAGTAAATGGATATAATTAAACGTAAGGTGGGCGATCGCTGCAAACAGCGATATTTCTCATAGGCTAAAATGATTGTTGGCGATCGCCATCCTTACTTAGTATGCTAATCGATTGGGAAAAATGACTACTAAAGACCTACTGCTCCAAGAAATTGACCAAGTACCAGAGCATATATTAGAAGAGGTACTTGACTTTGTGCGTTCCCTAAAGGCTAAGCCACAACCAGAAATAGACCCAAAAGTATGGCAGGCATATCTAGATTCGGAACGCGAAAGAGAGGAGGTTTATCGCCGTCTTGCTAATTCCTAATTTTCTAAACAAAAGCATGGTTTTAATTATCCATGCCAGACAAATTGAAAAATTTGGTGGGAGTCAGGGTATTAGGGATGAAGGCTTGCTGGAGTCTGCTTTAGCTCAACCACAATCAACTTTCGGTGGTGAGTTGCTGCATCCAACAATTCAGGATCAAGCTGCTGCTTATTTCTACCATTTAGCGATGAATCATCCTTTTATTGATGGCAATAAACGGACTGCTTACTTTGACTGCGATCGCAAAGTAGTTGACACGCACAGAAACCGGGTTTCTCAGACAAATATTCGATTCTCTACGGAGATTCTACTCAGAAACCCGGTTTCTAATCTCATCGCGCGTAATTTCTGAAAAAACTTACTCACCTTTGCCCAACTTTGTCACTCATTTGCCAAATTTGAATAGAATTATCTTTACCTACGCTAACAAGAATTTGCCCGTCGCGACTGAAGGCGATCGCACCCATCCCTTCCATTGAGTGCATTAGTTTCCCGGTACGTAGATTCCATAGTTTGAGAGTGCGATCGCTACTGCTACTAGCCAAAGTTTGTCCGTCGGGACTAATCGCGATCGCCTCTATCCCCGCAGAATGTCCGTCTAGGGTATAAAGCGCTTGTCGCTTCCGCAAATCCCAGACTTGGATGCGAGAATTTCCAGACATCGCGTGGGCGAGAGTCCACCCATCCCGACTAATAGCGATCGCCTTAATTCCGCCTCCCGCCACCGCTGGAACCGCAAGGGTACTGCGAAGTGCCCCCGTCACCACATCCCATAGCTTGATCTCGCTAGGCCCGCCGCTGCTGGCGAAAACCCGCCCTTGAGAAGCGATCGCCATCGGGTTAAATCCATCGAGACTATACAGGAGTTTTCCAGTAGTAACATCCCACAAATTAATCCCCTTATTGTGACTGCAACTAATCGCAGTTTTGTTATCTGAACTAAAACCAACTGCATTAATCCACCCCCCTGTATGGGATAGATTTCGTCGGATTTCCCCAGTAGAAATATCCCACAAAATCGCGCTACCATCGCCACTACCGCTCATCAAAGTTTGCCCATCTGGACTAATAGCTACAGACCAAACATTACCTTCATGGCCCGATAAGGTATTTAATATTTCTCCTGTTTCCAGATTCCAAAGTTTAATTTCCTGTTTACCGCTGGCGGCTAAAGTTTTACCATCTGGGCTAATTGCGACAGAGAAAATTGGGTTTTTGCTACCAGGTAAAATGCGGACTAATTTAGGCGCGATATCAGTTTCATTGTCCTTAGTATCCGGTTTATCTTGAGGCTTAGTATCCGGTTTATCTTGAGGCTTAGTATCTGGTTTATCTTGAGGCTTAGTATCTGGTTTATCTTGAGGTTTAGTCTCTGGTTGAGCTTGAAGTTTAGTATCTGGCCGATCTTGAGGCTTATTATCAGCAGTATTTTGACCGCTAGCATAGCCATTGCTAGCTAAAAATTGGCGTAATTGTCCAAAAAATTGAGCGCGATCGCTACCTTGATAAATCTTCTCAACCAATTGCCAGCCTTCCGCTTCTTGACCGAGAACGTACTTACTAGCTAGGTAAGCTGCTAACACACCTTTTATATCTTGATTATTGCTTTGACGAGTGCTACTTTCTACCCAAAGTTCAGAGGCATTAGTGTAAACTTGTACGGGATATTGTTTAGTAACATCTAACATCTTACCTTGACGATATTGCCAGATTTGCAAAGGCAATCGAGAATCAGTATAATTAGCAAATACTTCTCTGAATCTTCCATCTTGACTTTTAAATTCTAAGATATTGTCTCGATCTAAATCCTCAAGTTCATAATTGACATTCCCCCAAGAATGTTGAGTAAGTGTATATTTCTTAGGTATTGTTTCGTAGCGATAAATATAGGAATAATTGTTGCGGATGCTATCACCGCTGCTTTTAGCGGACACCAAATCTATTAATACTTCTGGTTCCCCATCGCCATCTAAATCTCGCACTCGTAGAGATAATAAAAGCCCCTTTGATATTTCCTCTGTTGCTTTTTGATCTATGTTACCTGCAAGCGATCGCGTCGGTACGAGTACAGGTTCATCAAGCAATATTTGACCTTCCCTGCTAATTTTTATCCGCAAGTTTTTACCATCTTCACCTTGTTGCTGATAAGAAAATTCTGCCCTAACTTTACCAAATTCTGATATCTCTGTTTTAGTTGGTTGAATATCTGCGGGAACTTGGGCAATATATTGAGAAGGAACTAAAGCCGATTGACCAGATTTAGACACAGCTTGGCAAAGAAATGCAGCTACTTCTGCCCGACTTACATCTTGATTTGGTTTAAGTTGTCTGACATTGGGATAATTAACAACAAGCTGTTTTTCAGCAGCAGCCGCGATCGCATTTTTTGCCAAATCGGGAATGTCGGCCGCATCATCAAAAGTCGCCTTCAAAATGTCAGCCACCGGTTGCGTCGGGGAATACCTTAAACCGCTACTTAAAGATACCACCACTTGCCAGCGAGGAATATTAAGAGTAGGATTAAAAATACTACCATTGTAGCTAGAAATAAATCCCGTCTGATATGCTTCCATTATCGACTTGTAAGCCCAATAATCAGTAGGAAGATCCACAAAAATCATGGCATCTCGAACTGGCTTAGCATTGGGAAAAGCCCTGCGGACAATGGCAGCAAATTCGGCGCGGGAAACGGGGCGATTTGGGCGAAAAGTTCCGTCTTCGTAATAGCCACTAATAATTTTTTTCTCAGCCAAATCTTCAATACAAGCTTGGGCCCAATGGTTTTGAACATCTTTAAACCTAGCTTGAGCAAATGCAGGTGCTATCCTACTATTAAGAAGCAGCCCGTTTGCTAATATCATACCCAAGGCTAAGGCTGTTACAGTTGGCGATTTATGCGATTTAATCATACAAAAACTCCTCTACTCACACAGATATTATGACAGATTCCGTAACGCCGCCCTCTGGGCGGTACAGGAACCG
>NZ_JARFTR010000287.1 GCF_029167235.1 Kamptonema sp. UHCC 0994
CTCTCCCAGTCCCCCCATCTCCCTCTCTCCCCTTCTCCCCCTCTTTCAAACCTTCTAAGAGATGAAAAACTGATAAATTCCGAGCGCATAGAACCCGATTTAAGGTTAAGGAAAGTGGCAAACTTACGTAAGTCCTTCGTCAGAGTGAGACGGAATAGATAGTCAGCAATGATGGAGGCAATCGCCTGATTAATTGTGAGACTTTGAGCGTTAATAGTGGCTAATTCAGCACAAGATAAATGGGAAGAAGCTAGTTCTTCAGGCTGCGATTCTATCAAATTGGGGCACTGCAAAATAGGAGAGGGTAGCGCTCCCATAATGCCTGTTTTCTCGAACTGTTCTAGGTGAGGAATTAACCCCTCAGCACAATTATGACTACCTAGTAGAATTTGACCGCTATCAAAGTTATTGCCAGCATCAAGATACCAGATACTGGGAATCTCCGAGTGGTGGTTATTTTCTAGTGTTTTGCCGAGGGAACGACGAGCCGCACTATTGTCAACACAGCCAATGATAATTACCAAATCATTCCAGTAAGATTTTACCAATTTGGGGTCAAAATAGTCAGGAATTGCACTAATTTCTAGCCCCCGGGTCAGATTGTAACGCAAAGCAAGAGTAGCGGCTTTATTCAGTCCGAGTTCGGATTGACAAAATCTCTGCCTGCCCAAGTTTTTCTCTTCAACAATGTCAGGGTCAACAAAGGCAACATTGACATTTTTACCAAGTTGTTTGAAAACGTAAGCTAATCGTGCTAAACTTTCAGCTATATATGAGCCAGTGCCGCCACAGCCAACGAGCCACAAGTGAAGGTGAGAGTAATCTTTGAGTAGGAGAGGAGTGGAATTCGCGTACTCAAAGTCGAGGTTTAAGGGAGTTTTGGTAAGCATCCGTGATAAAATATGGTAGAGCAAATACAGAAGTAGCTTTAATTAAGCTATAGTGTCCAAAAATTCCGATTCTGACTAAAATCTCAGGATTCAAAGTATTAACTTTACCCAAGACTGCATAGAGTCGAAACCCGCGCTCGTCAGCATCATCTGTGCTGCTAAAGAAAGCAGGCAATTCTCCGTGAGAGTGGCACTCAATTAAGGCAGTTGAGTAGGATAAAGTATCGAGAGGTTGGCAGCTTGTTCGTGTAGTGGTTTGGAGGGGAATTGTCAGTTGCCATTGATTGTTACTATCAAGGGATAGGTGAAATAAAACCTCTGTGAGATTGCCACTATTATCTTTGCTAAATGCAGCTTTTGTGCATATAGAAAGGACTAATTCTAATGGTACTGAATGAGTATCAAGGTGCAAGTACGGTTCTATAGATGGTAATCCTTTGATAGTATTGGGCATTGAATTTGCCACAGGAATCATTGCCTCTAGTCCAGGGCGAACTGAACGCACAAATACGCCGTTAGAGGCTGTAACGTATTCACAGAATACTCCAGTAGCAATGGGAGGTAGGGGAATAGAGGCATGAATGTGGCTAAAGAGTTTTAGCATTAAATTAAAGTTCGTGTTTGAAGGAGAAATGTTGAGTACAATTCCTACCTAGAATCTTTAATTTAGGTAGGGTTAGCAATCAATAGGAACTGTTCTATTAAAGAGTTAATTGACTGGTTATACCTGCTCTCAACTAAATCTTTAACAGGATAGGAACGCCTTTTTCTGAAGGCTAAACTTTTCAGATGTTCTCTGATATCTTGGGGAAACTTTCGGCTTTTTTGGCTGGACAAGTCAGCATTGAAAGGAGTAGTGATGAAGGTTTGCCAAGCAATATCAATGGTTTGGGTTGAAGCAACAGGTGGAGTATTTTGACCCCAGCAAATTAAACCGTTTGGGTGGATATTTGGTAAGGGAGTATGGTAAGCTTTCGCCTCTGGGTTGAAGTTGGCGACATCAGTTGCAAATACCCAATATTGAGTGTTCTGTCCTACCAATACCAAAGCGGTTAGCGGAATAGTAATCGGTTCAATATCATCAAAGTGGAGGTTATATTGGGTAGGAGGTATGAATTTTACTACCCAATTTCCTTGAGAGTTAGTTCCCCATCTTATCACCCCTGGAGGCATCCAACCTGTATCAATTGGCTCGTGAGAAAATGCAGTTCTTAAACTGACAGAGGAGAGTAGTTTGTAGTGTTCTTTTGTCCCTTCTCGATAATGGAACAAGTATTGTTCTTTGATGAACAGTAATTCAGCATCAATTTCTGTTAGCTGTCGGGGAGCTATTTGCAGAATTTCACGGAAGAGTTCTCCTGATAAGTGTTGCATAATAGCTTAAAATTGATAGAGGTTATAGAGCTAACCCGATAGGTAAGGTTAGCTCCTAGTTGGAAATTAGTATTCGTCTGATTTCATTAGAGTAGCAACTCTCCAAGTTTTATCCGGGTCTTCTGGACATTCTGAACCCACCTCTCGATTTTCCACCCAAGCTTTTCTGTCAAAATAATCAATTTTGAAAAAGTAGTTTCTGCTATCAAGTTGAATAGCAAGAAAATCTCGTTCTCCGTAGGGGTTGTTGCCAGATTCAAAACTGTTAAAATCTCTTACTAATTGCAGTAACTTTTGTTGCTGTTCAGAAGGAAGAGCTTTTACAGCTTGAGTAATCCGAATTTCACCAATGTTTCTATTTCCTTGACGTAATTGGTCATTGAGACGTGCAATTCTTTCGGCTGTTGTTAGAGTTTCATTCATGCTTAAGACCTCAATTTTCAATAACAACAACCGCACTAGCGGTTGCTGCGAAGTTCAGAGTCTTTATATGGATTACCTAAATGTTTGCTATACACCAGGTTGACTAGGCGGAAGCTTACCAGTATCCATTTGTAGCAATCATTTGGGTAAACGATATTAGACCTGAAAGTCTCACTCGTAATTATTCGGATTCACGGATAACTCAAATTGACAAAGTGCTTTTGTTCCAGAGATCAAGAATTTCCTGAAAATGTTGATAGCGGTTAGTAGCAAGCCAGTCTATAACCTGTTGAGCTTGGGTTATTAATTCTTTAGCACTTTGCCATTGCGCTGATAAAGATATCAAGTTTTCGACAGTCCATTCTCTAAATTGATACTCGTCTTGAGCACAGCCGTCTAGCCAAATATTACCTGTTGAATAATTGAGGAAACTTAGTGCAATTGGCACCGATTTTTTGGGAGAGTCAGCCAGAGAGCAAAGCTCTTGGAATTGCATATGATTGATACTATCGGGTGATAGAATGTGAGAAAATAAAACCTTAAATTCCTCTTCATACCAACCTTGTGCGTCATTTTCAGTTAGCCAATCTAGTCCTTTAGAAGTTAGAGGCAACAAGATTTGCCACTCAGGGGCTAATGACTCAATATCATAATCTTCATAGCTCAACCAATCTAAACCCCAAGGCTCTATTAGGAGTTCGTCGAGGCGTTCTTCTTGGGCTATTTCTAATTGCCAGGGGCTGATAGGGATAAGTTCTGTTTCGTCAAGCCGACTGAAAAATTCTAATTCGCGGGGGCTATGAATGTCAGGACTATCAGAGTAAATAGAACTGGTACTGGTGGCAAATTCAGTTGGAAAAAAGTGTTGGTAAAGATTGATAATTTGAGCACTATTGAGCGTTTGCTGGAGAAATTCAATCGCTTCAATTGGCTTGGGTACTGGGTAGGAGTGTCGCAAACCAGCGATGGCTTGCGACACAGATAAAAAGGTTGCAGGCATTAAAAATTAAGGGGAATTTGGGGATGTACAGCCGCTGGCGCAAGTTGCATTTTTTTGAGAGTTGCTTTAAATTTCTGTAGTTCTTCTTCACCTCTTGCTATTGCTTGAGAGATTTCTTGAGTGCGACTTGCTAAGGTTAGCGGAGTAACATAACCGTTGATAGATTCACATTGGAGAGCCCAAGTGAGTTGGACAGCTTGATTTGGTTCTTCTGGTGCTACCATAAGTGAGGCGAGTGGGGAATGGGGAATTGGGAGTGGGGGTGAGGAGGAGAGTGGGAGAAAGGGAGTGGGGGAGAGGATTTGATGAGTTTTTATCTGGCATTGAAATACAGAATTGTTATGCAGTACGGATAGTTCTTTTTGCGACTCTTCTACACCTTTTGTCTTGGCTTGTTTGATGATTTTAATGGGTTGACCTGCTTTTCTTTCAATCGTAGCTTCGCTTAATTCCGGGAAGTAAGGAAGCAGGACTTCGAGTAATTTTTCATCATTTGAAGTAATTTCGTTGGGCAGTTCAATTTGTCTGCCTTCGTATTCTATTAGACTCATTTTTTACCTCTTTAAAACAAGGAAATTTGGACTCCGATTTCACCCTTATTGACGGGGGAATCAGTAGGCTTTTGAGGAGTTTGTTTAGCTTTCTTGCGGGGTTGACTAACAGCAGAGCGAATTTGAGCACTCACTTTTCGGTTAGGTAGGTTGAAGGCTAACCGCTGGAGCAATTCTTGTAAAGCACTTGGCCAAGTTCCAATTGAGTTCTCTCTAACTTGTGTTAATAGTGGTAAGTCGTCGTGGCTCGTTGCTGTAATTTCTACGATTCGCCCTTCTGGATGCCCGTCCTCTGGTCGCATAATAATGTGGATTTTGACTGTGCAAAGATTGAATTCATAAGGTTCTGATTCTCCTTCATTAAGTAAGTCAGGATTCTGTGAAATTTTTTCAGTTTCGTTGATAGTTTCACCCACCTTTTGAGCAGGTGAAAACTGGATTTCCTCTACAGTTGCTTCGGAATTTGGTTCTATTTGGGTCATGGCTGGGTTCGCAGTACAAGCAAGTGCCGCTTATTCTCAAAAATTGCCGCGATCGCGGCCCTGCTTAAAAATTTAGTAGAGTTTTAAATAGCCCTTAGCCAAGGGCTTGACATTAGGTTAGCGGAGGTAATACAATTAAATCATTGATAGACAACTTATCTCCGCTAACCAGTCTATGAACCCCATCCAGCAAAGAATCCAGCACATCCGCTCTCAGATCCAACTCCTACAAGCAGAAGGAGAAGTAGCACCGGAGTGCGTCTGGATCTCCCGGTTTAGTGCTCGCAATCGACCAGGAGGCAAGGTTTATCACTATTACAAGCTGATGCAGGAACAGGATCACAAGGTTAAGCAACTGTGCTATTTGGGTAAGCCTTCCAATCCAAAGTACAAGCGTTGGTTAGCGGCGATCGAGCGGCGCAACCAGATTCAGGAATTAGAAGCGATCGCCAAACGGTTACAGCGCCAGTTAGTTAACGAAGATTCTGCGCCGTTAGAGGGCATGAGCCAGAGTCAAGCGAAAGTTACTCCGCTAACTAATCTCATTGCCAAACTTCAACCTCTTTTAACTAGAAAGAAGCCTGGGAAAATTAGCATGGTCAGCAGCGAGGTGGAATTATTGTTGTCACTTATAAAACAACATTCTCATGAGTTCTCTGCACAAATAATCTATTAGCTATCTATGTTTGTGGAGCAATACTAGCAGCGTATTTACCAACAAATTCCTTAATTAATTTGCATGAAATGTTGACTTAAATTGTAATACACATCGGAAAATTAATTCACTTTTTGTGTTCAATATCTCACTCCAATGGAACAACAATTAGAACTATTCTCAATTTCTCAAATCCGTCAGAGTAATGTAACGCGTCATCCTCAATTGGTGATGAGTGCTGAAGCGCTACTCCAATGGAAGCAACGGATATTTGAGCATCAACAATCAGCCAAGGTTGAACAATTACAGCAGGGGACTTTGTTTGAGATTGCTGCTAATCCTTATGATTCCAATGAAATAAACCCCTTCGGCTTGCAATTCCAAAACCTTTCCTGTCTCGAACTGCCCGACCCTGGCGATCGCACTTGTCTCTATTTCGTTGTTGACAATACTTTGCCACTATTGCTGTATGTGGGGGAAACAGAGCTTACGCCTAAACAACGGTGGGTTAATCACTATTGCCATCGCTACATTTTTCACTACATTGAACTGCACCGACGCTATTCCTTTGATGTGGCTGTTGGGATTGCTTTTTTGTATGGAGCTCCGAGCGATCGTAAAGAGCGGCTGAAGTTAGAATCTGACTTAATTTATAAGTGGAAGTCGCCCTTTAACAAAGAGTGTTGGCAGTGGTGGGGTCAGCCTTTTAGTAAATAGGGTTTGTGGCAGGTTTGTTTGCATTTGCTGAAAAAGTAAATCGACAAGCTACACAGCTTGATAATTAGTTAGTAGTTTCGTCGTGGCGCGGGCGTTGTGTGCGAGTCCCTTGTCGTCCGTGTTGGCATAGTAGCAACAAATCGCCACGATCGCTGCGCTAGCCCTGCACCGGCACCGGTTACGATCGCGGACACATTGTCCCCAGTGGCGATCGCACCAAAACCAAAGCAGATAACTCGGCTACTTTCCTGATGAGCAATATGATGCCCCAGGTGCCGGAACTCAACCGTGAGGTGTGGCGCGAATTTGAGGAGTATTGCCGCCTGCTTATTTCTTTCGGCAAAGAACTCTACATAGTGGCGGGGCCTTATGGGAAAAAGGGAGCGATCGCAAACGGTAAAGTTACCGTTCCTTCTCACAACTGGAAAGCGGTGCTCGTCCTTGACCGTCCGGGTCGCGGACTGAGTGGAGTCACAGCCCAAAGCCAAACAATTGCAGTGTGGATGCCCAACGATAAAGCGATCGCCTCTGGAATCAGAATTCTACTTCTCCATCAGATTTACCCTGCCCGAAATTCATGGAGTTTGTCCTTTTGTTCATCTTCTATTATTTGAAAATTTTCCATGTCCGATCCTCAAGTGGGTATCCAAAAGTTCCAACTTTTGCTCTAGCGTCCACCGCTGCCTCGGTTGCAGGATGAGTTCGCCGTTGTAGTAACTCGCTCCTTCGGGTTCCCACAATTCCTCCGGTGCGGTGTTGGGGTCTGCTCGGAAGTCGGGGCAAGTATCGGTGTTGGGGCCCGTCGGATGGACTGCACAGAGGAGGTATAGGTTGCGGGCGTAGAGGAGACAGCGATCGCACTCGGGGAGTTTGGGCATGGTGGGGGTGTTGGGTTTGGGTTTGGGTTTAGTTTCCCAAAAATTGAGGTGTTAGTGGTGATCGCAATATTCAAAACGGCTAATCAAATCCAAGCGCGATCGCAATAATAATTAGCCCATCGCTGTTTAGGCTCGCGCTTTGTTTTTCCTTTGATATTGGTTTATTCTGTCACAGCTTCTCAACATTGAGATGATTCGTTGAGAATATGTCGCTCAACTTCACTCAATTTTTTGGCTTCCATGGAGTACATGTAGTGACCTGCAATCATAAACGCTCAGACCTGCAATCAAGACTTTTGTGAGCCAGGATTAACTGCAACTATAATTGTGCTTCAGCCAGGATTAATTGCAACTGAGACTGCAATCATCGGTTTCAGCCAGGATTATTTGCAACTGACAGATATCCAAGTAATGAAACTCGTTGCGATCGCACGATATGTTGCCTTTGATTTATTTACCGGGTTTCGTTACTAAATTTAAGGTCACAACTGGCGAGATTTGAGGAAGGGTTGGGATGGTAAAAAAAAGGAGCGTTTTCTTTACTGTCAGTTGCAGTTACTTTTAGCGCTATATTTTTCATCGGGGAGCAATTTATCAGGTCGCTTATAGCTGAATTGGCGACTGTACAGTTGTTTGAGGTAGCTCAAAGTTTAGTTGCAGTTAATCCTGGTTGAAGTGGATGATTGCAGTCTCGGTTGCAGTTAATCCTGGCTCAGTTGCAATTAATCCTGGCTGAAGCACAATTATAGTTGCAATTAATCCTGGCTCACAAAAGTTTTGATTGCAGGTTTGAGCGTTTATGATTGCAGGTCGCTACAAGTACAGATCGTTCAGCACAGCCTTGACGTTGGCAAATTGAAAATACTCCGTCAGCGTGCCAATGCGAAAATTAAACGCCTTGTAGCGGTGCTTAAAATACAATTCCACATTCCCCCGGTGTTCCCAAAATCCCAGCAGGTTAACCATCACATCCGAGTAATGAACTCTCAAATCTCGCTGCACTTCTGCAATTCTCTCCTCAATTAATCGTGTCGTTACACCGATTTTGTAGAAGATTTTACCATCAGCTTTAACCTCTAGGAAATACAGCGAATTTAACAGAATGCGCCGAAACTGTGCGCGGTAAATCTTCAAATCAGCGAGTCTTTCATTCAAACAGGAAAGTCCAGCAGCAACGGCCACTTCTACCGATTGCTCTAACCTCACTAACTCTGATAATAACAAGGGTTCTTGGACTTGATTGAACAACGCCAGGGGCAACGCCGCGACGGGGATTTTACCGAGGTTCGTAAAATCATAAAATTTCTCATCTTCTGATTGCAATAACCCCTTTAATTCCCATCGAAAACTAATCAAATCTCTGGGAATGGGACGGTCACTAACGCCGTACTCTTTCCACAGCACTTTCAACTGTTCCAATTCCTCACCTTTGAGTTGGATATTGAAATTGTCGTAGAGAGGTAGCGAGGGAAACGCTTTAGTTTTAATCCGCTGAGAAACGGGCTTACAAGTTTCCCCGGTGTGAGCGAAATGATGTTCTTTTATGTTCCCTTTTTTTGCTGTAAGTTCGCCACCGCAGTAAAGGCAAGTTAGCTGAGTTTTTCCGCGCACGACTTCATCAACACTCACCAGTTCGCCACCGGGAGCAACACCAAATTTCAGCCACATTGTTAAAAATTCTCCTCAAAGCAGGTTTGAAGATGCACCCGCTTTCTGGATTTTAACAATTTTGTTGGGGTGGTGATTGTTAGCCAAACAACTCTACCAAAAGCGCGGAACTCCGCGATGAATGAATTTTGATTCTAAGGCTGAGTTTTCCGACTAGCTAATTAGCGACAACTCTCTAGGGAAGCCCATCTCGAATCAAACGAATCATATCGAAGAAACATACGTTGAGTATGTTTAAATCTTTCCGTCATTTTGAAGCCATGTTTTTTTAAAAACGCAGCCATCGCCTTAGTAATCGGCGGCTCTACGTCAAACTCCCCGAACTCAGAAATAAACTTAGGCCATGCTTCCGAGAGAAGTCCTCGTCCCCGCCAGTATGGATGCAACCAAACCCATTGCAGTTCGTAGCCTGATTCTTGCCGATAAAAACAACAAGCTCCAATACAGGGGACTTGAAACTCTTTGGAGCTATCTCGAGCTTCAGGATGAATCCACAGAAAAGCGACTTGATTTGGGTCCGTTTCAGAATATTGAAGCATACACCCAATCTCTTTACTAAAAAAGTGGTTAATATCGCAAACTGCTTTTTTTTCACAATTAAGAGATGTCGTCGTTATCCTGACAGGATTATGGAATTGACCGCCTCTGATTAAAGGGCAAATAATATCCGTAGCATCGGGGTAGATTGCCAGCATTGTTTCACTTCCTCCTTGAGATTTAAGAGTTTGTATCTGAATTGAGCAAAGTCCTGAAGGCCGCTTGCTTTGCCTTACCCAACATCAACCAAATTTTCTCCTGGTTGGCAGCCCCGCTGTGGCAAACTGAACTGATAATTTCCTGGACATCGATCGCATATTTAGTATCGGCTTCACAAATCGCATCATTGATAAATTCCACCACCTCTAACTCGGTTTCGTTCAGTCCATCATCAACATCGTCAATAATTTTGGCAACATCCGTCAATAACTGCGGTGTAAGGTTTTCAGATCCGCTCTGTGTTTTGGGGGGGGTGTTTTGGGGGGTCTGTTGGGGGGTTAAATGTTGATAATGTTGATGGTTTGTTGCCGTTCTGCAAACACCATCAACACCATGTTCTGTATAGGTTTGAGTGCTTTGTTGACACTGTTGATCACCAAGAGGATACATCTCGTTTTTTGAGATTATGCCAGTCTCTACAATTGGTGTAATTATTGAATTTTTTGAAGTCGTGAAATTTTTGTCAACCTTATCAACAAATCCATCAACACCACACCCCATAACGCTTTGAGTAGGTTGGCAAACCGGCAACAAACCATCAACATTGTCAACATTATTTGGGGTTTGGGAGTAAACCTTGCCATCCCAGGACCCATACCCGGCGGTATTGCCCAGCACTTCGCACCATTCCCGAATTTGAGCCCCAGAAATCGATTTGAGCGCTCGCACTCCCATCTTTAAATCGCGGGGCGCGACTGGTTTATTCTTGCGTTTCGCAAATTCATGGATTCTCAACATTTGCTCAGTCAAGTTGCTAACTTCGGGGTTTTGGGTAGTGTGGAACAGCACCCATTGATGGGCGTAGTAATTAGTTAGCTTGATAGCTTGGCTTACCGTATCTGCACTAACTTGGGGTTCTGGCTTTACTCCGGCGAGTGCCGCGTTTACCAAGTGGAGCCACAAGCAGAAGCGACCAAAGTAGGTTTCCAGCTTGGGGTAAACGTTTTGCAGTCCGGTCAAGTTGGTTTCTAGTAGTTGGCGCGTTAACTCATGTTGATATTCTTGCCAGATTGGTTTAGCTTCCATTGACAAGCCATAAATATTGGCTTCCTGGTTTGCGATCGCCTGATAGAGTTGGGTTAAGGTTTCGGTCAATCCCGTTTCCGTTTCATTATTTAGATCGATAAAACTTGGTGGGGCAGGGGAAATGTCAATCAACCACCGCGCCCAATACCCCGCCGCGTCGTCAAAGTTACCCATTAATTTTTTGAAAGTCTTCGTCTGGGTGCTGCCAGTGCGACAGACGTGGGGGTTGGCGACGAAACTACTCCCGGAAACGCGATCGACAATTAAGGGCTTCCCGTTAAATTCGCTTAAATCCAATTCGATATCATCACCTTGCCCGCCCCGGTATTTATTCAAACTGGTATAAAACCCACTGCCCTCGTCTCGGTAAATTAAGAACCCATTGGGGTTTTCGTTGTGAATTTTTGTGAGTTTTTCTGGCGTTACATCCCCTAAAATGTAGCGCTTTCTGATGGGTAGTTTGGGTGGTGGTGAGTCGGCGCGGTCTTTTTTTGGCTTCCGTTCATATTGCCGCAATTCCTCCTCAAACTGTAATTTTTCCTGTTCAAATTTAGCGGCTGCCTCGGTTTCAAGTTGGGTTAAAGGATCTAAAATTGCACATTGCGCGGGGGTTTTTTTCGCCCCTGTATTGGCGATAATTAACGTCCTGAAAATTGCACTTTGCTTGTAGTTAGATTTGGGATGAATCATAATCTTGCTATCAGCTTTAATGCAACTGGCACTAGCGGCCACCAAAGTAGTGAACAGCCAAGAAGCCGAGGTAGGCATAGCTGCGGCGGTTTCTATTAATTGCCTTGCTAGTTTCCCGCCGTCGCCAATTAAGTAATCATAAGGGTTAAGGGTGCTTGTCCGCAGTCGTGCAATTTCCTTTAAATTCTCTGTTTGTTCTGGCTTCTCGTCATCAGCTTGATGCTCTTGTTTTAAGGCTTGATATTGTTCCTTAATTGCGTTCAAGTTGCGGCGCTCGGTACGGTTAGCGAGGGAGTTTAACCGTCGGCGAACTTCAGAAGTTTTGGGGTCATCTTCTATTAGTTTCTTGAGTTCTGTTTCCAGTTCCTCCTCACTGAGTCGTTGCGCTGTGGGGTGCGTCAGGATGTTGGTTTGTGGTTGTGGTTTTAATGCTACGGAGCCGTTGGTTTGGTAGTTGGTTGAGGCGCGATCGCGTTTGACAAAATTATTCCAATACCAACCCTTCACGCAATTCTCCACACCTTCACCTTTACTTGCAGGCGTTGGGTGCTTGCTGTTGGCTGACTTCCAAACTGACTCAACTTCTTTCTGTGGCAGTGGCGGGTGGCAGCACTGAGCAAACTCTTGTAGTAGTAATTGGGGGTCGCCGTCAAACGCTTGATTGATGGAGTGCAAATAATTAGCAGTGCCAATCAAATCCCGTGCCAGTTTCGCCGCTGCTTCGTTTCTCCCGCCCTCACTTACACCGTTAAGCAGTTCTCGCGAACTACGTGCTAGACAAAACTCTAGCGGGATACTAGCAGCTACGGGTAGGGTGATGTTCTCATAGGGAGTAAATTGTTGCTGCTGTTTCGGTGGCTCTACTGTTGGCTCTGGATTGGCTAATTTCACGACCAAATGACATAACCAATCAGGCGCGATCGCTACTGGCACATTGACGGGTGAATTTATCCATTTATAAGAACCAGTTTCGGGGTGTCGGCTGGGGGGCAAAACCGAAGACACCTTGTTGTAGCGGAAATCTAAATCGCAATCGTTCTTAAACGAACCCCATTCTCTGATAGCCTTGTGCGTTAAGGGTTTAAGCCGTTCCCGGTATTGTTCGGGGATTTGATAGAGCAGTTGGCGACGGCCTGGTTTGCCAGATGTCCAGCTAACTGTTAGCGGTAAGTCGCCGCCGCTAACTAGCTGTAATAATTCTTCAGCCTGAGCTCCATCTACATCTATGGCTAACAGTCCATCTGAATAATCCCCGGCGCGAAGCCCAAAGCCTGAATAATAGGCACGGTAAGCCTTCCCATTTTTTTTACTGATTTTTTCTTCCCCATTCAAAATCAAATCCGCAATGTGGGAATGGGGGATAAATGGTTCATTTTCCCATCCATCGCGCTTAGAGGCTTTGTCTTGTAGTGGGGTGAGACTCCAGTGCGCCGGGATATCTTTGATGCCTGCGGCGATCGCGGCGGCGTTAGGGGCTTGATTCCAGATTTTCCATTCTTGATTAACTTGGTCGGAATTGGGTAGGATGCTGGTCATTGTTTGTTCCCTGTTTAATTTACAGAAAACCCCCATGTCCTTAGAAGAGGTGAGTAAATCGAATTGGCAAATTTGCCAAGTTGCGAGTATTATGGAAATTGAGAATTGTTTGCTCACCTCTTCTAAAGGTTAGCGGGTTTAAAAGCACCGGGCGTGTCGAGCGCCGCTGGTGCTTTATCATTTTAGGGGCTTTTTGGTGAGCGAGTCATCAATGTTTACAGTTTGATACTTTTACTCGTCTAATAGGGACTGTGACAGTTGCTCAGAGGGTAACGGCACGGCTGGCAATTCCTCCTCTACGTGGGGATATGTGAATTTCCCTGTGTAAGAGAGCATGGAAAGCGAAGCGATCGCACCGCGTACCTGTTCCGGCTTCACCTCTAAGTACCGCTGCAACTGTTCGAGGTTGCGGTGGCCTGAAATTTCTTGAATCACCCGCAGCGGAATCCCAGCGTTACTCATCTGGGTAAGAGCCGTGCGACGGAAGCTGTGAGAGCTAGCTCCCTCGATGCCAACTCGCTCGAAAGCTTCGCTGAGAATGGCGAGGGCTGAATCTTCGTGAATGTGTTTCCAATGATGGCAGCGGTGGCGGCTGGGGAATAAATAAGTCGGGCCAGCGTTCAGTCGCCAAGACATGAGGAGACTTCGCAAGTCTTCAATTACCGGAATGGTGCGAGTCTGTAATTTTCCTTTGGTGTTGCCTTTGCGAAAGTTGATGGTAGAGCGGACTATGCCAGAGTTCGTGTAAATATCTTTGACCATTAACAAACAAGCTTCGGCTATTCGGCAGGCGGTGTAAAGGCAGACTCCAAAAAGAACGCGATCGCGCTCAGTCTGGAACCCTTCTTTAAATAAGAGTTCAATTTCTGCTTGGGTGAGTATCTTTGCTTGGCCGTACCCTTGTATTTTCATGTAAAGCCCGTAAGCTCAATGTCTGAGAGTTTACTGCTTTACTGCATCAGTTGTGGAAATTCTTGGGGGCGATATCAAAAACTTCGAGAGAACCTTAGATAATGCTAAAAATTAGAATGGCTGAAATCAAGATTTTTGATAAAAGTCTGATGTTATAAGCATCCCCGATGATTTTTTGCCGACAGTGACAAAAGACAAAAGAGGGATAAAACCACTTCCACTCACTACGGCTAACAATATCTGGCGGTCGAAGTGAGCGATCGCCCTCAATCAAACCATGACTAAATTTTTCTTCTTCGATCTCGACGGCACACTTCGCCAACCTAAAAGCGGAGCTAAATTCATTAATAAACCCGACGATCAGGAACCAATTTCCGGCGCTCAAGAAGCAGTGAAATACTACAGCGATCGCGGTTTCATTTGCATTGGCATCACCAATCAGGGAGGCGTTGCTGCTGGCCATAAATCTTTAGAAAGCGCGATCGAAGAGCAACGAATTACTTTGCAATTATTCCCTGAACTTTCGGAGATTTTCTTTTGCCCAAACTATGAAGGGGACATCTGCTGGCAACTATCACATGACAATGTGCCATTGGAATTTAGCAATCCAGTATCAGGGGATGGCAGTACAATCTCTTGTCGCAAACCAGGACACGGAATGATAGCGATCGCATCCTCTAACTTTTGCTCACCGGAGGAACTACAGCGAGATTGCTGGATGGTAGGCGATCGCCCTGAAGATCAGCAATGTGCCACATCTGCCGGAATCAATTTCATTTGGGCAGATTACCTACACGCTAAATTTCAAGAGCCGGGAATGATAGAGATAGATCCAACCCATTTAGAGCAAACAGATGAGGGAACATTAAAACTTTTCCTCTCACTCTAAAAACGCATCGCGTTGCGCTTTTGACAAAAATGGGGAGTCCAACTCCCCAAAATGTTCTTTTGTATAAGTCTCACCCATTGTAACAGAGGAAACTGAAATGCACGATGACCAGAGAGAAAAAATCTGCGCCTTAGCAAAAACAATTTACAAATTCCAGAGCCTAGAAGATTCAGAGAAAAAATGGATAAAACCTCTCTTATCCAGAGGAATAGTTAAAACTTTGGAAATGCTGGATTTGATTGAAGGTAACACTCTTACTTTTGAAGAGATAGCAGATGATTTACAAATTCATCCGACAACTGTAACTCAGCGTATCAATGCTTTAATTGAAGGCGGTTATCCTATTTCTCTGAACGGGAAAACTGCGATCGCTGCTACAGGAAGACCAAGAAAGCTAGCCAAACGAATTGAAGAACCACGCACCCCTGGTTGAAGAAGAAAACGCAATCTAATGCGCTTTTACTCCCGGCGCAAAACTGGGGGTTTTATTTTGTATGGGTTATGCGATCGCGTTTTTAACTCTGCTAAATGATAGGATGTGCTAGCTACGAAAATGATAGGAGGTGCTAGCTACGAAGTGGGTAGCGAGTAGAAACAGTTTATCCTTATGATGATTCTTCAGAAAATAACTGTTGTTGTTACAGTATTTTTCTCTTATTAAAGAAGTAAGTTGAAAAAATTTTAGGAGACGCTAATGAATCGGCAGCAAATTATGGGGTTAACTTTTACAGGATTGGTCAGCATTATATCGCTGGGAATGCTGAGCAAGAGTGCATGGGGGCAGGCCTCCATTAACCAGACAATTTTGCATAATACCGCCCTGTCTATGCACAATACCTATCGCACTCAGCATCATAGTCCTGCGATGACCACCAGTGACTCCCTCAACAGCACCGCTCAATCTTGGGCCGAGCAGATGGCAACAACTGGAGAGCTTGCCCATAGTTCCTCCAGTCAACGGAACGGTGCGGGAGAGAACCTTTACGTCTACTACACCACGGCGGCTTCTATAGCCCCAGACACTCTTGCTAACAGCGCGGTGAAATCCTGGTACGACGAGGTGGCTAAATATAACTATGCCAATCCAGCGTTTGCTGCCAGTACGGGGCATTTTACTCAGGTGGTGTGGAAGAGTAGTACGGAATTAGGCTGCGGTGCAGCACAGGGCACTAAAACGCTTGAGGGTACGCAGTATCAAGCTTTCTATGTCGTTTGCCATTATGCTCCCCCTGGTAATGTGACTGGGCAGTTTCCCGCTAACGTCCTCAAACCGTAGTTAACCCTCTTTTGCCACTCTGATGAAAATAAAACTCATCACTAAGAAGCGATCGCCTGCCCAATAGTCGTCGGTTTGGTAGCGATCGCACAAATCGAACTCACGTTAAAACAACGGCTGGGAAGAGAGCAGGATTTACTGGCGATCGCTTATTAAGCAGGGTAAAGAACTGCTATTGATTAAAGAGCTATATTGTATTGAAAGTGTCGCTCTTATTAATTATGGAGATAGAGACTTATAAATGGTGGGGGGAAACAGGCGAACCACCGCCACACTTAAAAACCAAAAAACAGCTTGCAGAAATGGGATTAAAGCCAGTAAAAGCAGTTGGAATTATCCCCACTCGCAAATATGATGTATTGCTGTACGATCCGGCAAATCCAGAGTCATGCAAGCCAAAGCGACAGCCAACCCAGAAACAATTAGAAGCTTTAGAAATTAGTAGGGCTAAAGCAAGATACAAGAGCGCTTACAAGGAGTGGTACGAAGAGGTAGGATTCATTGAAAAAGATAGAGTCAAAGCGGTAAAATGGGCAAGAAAGCAGCTCGGTCTTGATGATTGGGTAGTTTTGGATACAGAGACAACAGGCTTCAATGAGGCTGAAATAGTAGAAATAGCAATTGTTCAACCCAGTGGCGAACCGCTACTAAACACACTAATCAAGCCTACCATCCCCATTCCCTTAGAAGTCACACAAATACATAACATAACTGATGAAATGGTGGCACAGGCTCCCACTTTTCCCGAAATCTATCCTGCTATTGTGGAAGCTCTTACAGATAAACAAGTATTCATCTACAATTCTACTTTTGATATTAAGGTGTTGAATTACTGCTGTAACCTTCACGGCTTACCAATAATAAACTTACGTTATTCCGAGTGCATAATGGAGTGGGTAGCTCAATGGATAGGCAACTGGAGTTACTATTATAAAAACTACAAATGGCAACCGCTTAATGGAGAGCACAGAGCTTTAGGAGATTGTTTAGCTGTACTAAAGAAAATCAAAAAAATGGCTGCTGACTCCGATACGATCGACTGTCCCATCATTAATCCATTTCCTTAAGCAAATTTGTCATAAATTGCCTTTTTCTCCCTTAAAAAGGGTTTTTTTATCTTGTCCAGTTTGTCAACGGACTAGACAAACTTAATGAAGGGGTGAAAGCTAACCCCACTGATGCGATCGCACATAGTCCTGGCTTGAATTTCATTCTTTTGGTAAATTTGAATCTTCGCGGCAAGTCGAGAGTGGCAATGCTTCACCGCCTTGAATCATGGTAATCCTCATCCGATTGCTATCTGTTGACACATTTAAACAAGCACACCCATATCCGTAATAACCATTAGTTTTGACATATTCCTTTTCGTCACTGGGAAGATTATCCATTCCTTCGGCTTGATATCCTCCTTGCATGGAAATAACCCAAGTGCCATCTCCGTCTTTTAAATACCAATTTGCTGGCGTGGGATTTCGCAACCATCCACACCTAGTTTCTATCGCCTTAACAGGCAAAGCTATGACAGAAATAAATGAGATAATAGCCAATATAAACAAGCTTCTTTTCATAACTCTAATCATTTCATCACCTCTTCGGCAAACTATCACTACAACCAGCTTCTTTAAATTGTTGAAGTAACCGATTTCTATTCCCTTGAGAAATAGAACTCATTAATTTAGCAGGAGCGATTAACGGTTTAGGCCAAGCGTATTCGTAGATACCAAGTTGATTACTTCTAGTGTTAATAAAACCCACTCCTAAATAGTTACCTTGTTGGAGGAGAATAGTGAAACCACTGGTTTTGATGTATTTGCCAGAGATAGTTCCTTGAGTAAAACTTATCCCCATATCATTTTCGGTGGGAACAAAGGTTTCTATAATACAAACCTTACCTTTAATAGTTGAAGGGTAAATATTTTGAGTTTCTTCTAACGCTGTCCATTGACCGAGAAAAGGTGCTACATCAGGATTAACTGGCAACCAAGCTCTAACAAAAGCTTTCAATTTCTCAGTCTCAGCTTCATTCCGACGATCGCGAATATAAAAATCACGATTACCTGGCGATGGCGCAGCGACAAAACTGCGAAACTGCTTCATTAATTGCTGCAATTCATTCTCAGTTGGGTATCGTTTAGATTGTTGTGCAATAATTGGTAAACAAGCACCCAAAATTATCAAATTGACCATCAATGCTACTAGCCGATTTTTTCTCATAAATAATACTTTCAAGTTCTGTTAACCCTTAATTTACCAGCAAATCAGCACAGCTCCTCACTTGCTCATAAAAGCTATGTATAAACTACCATTCTCACAATTCCAACTCAATTGCACACCCATCACCTCGGAGCGCACTATCGTAACTAAAATATATGCGATCGCCAAAAAAGCAGAGCGCCACAAGTTGGCAAAACTAATGACCTGTGCGGTTATCTTACTGCCTGCAAACTTCGCTTTTTCTGCACCTACTTACTTGGGTAGTAAAACAATTGCTGAGACTGACAGTGCTAAATTTACTCAAAAGGTTAACATCATCCTGGCTCAAGAGAACACCCAGGTGCCGCTGAGCATTCGGTATGGTGGGACAGAAGCTAGGGGAGGCTTTGTCCTCATGCAGTTTACTGTACCTAATCGAGATACAACTCAACCGGCTTACGGTGGCAAGCTTCGTCTCTACGATGTTCATATTGCCAAAATGTTTGAAACTTCCCAATTTTTGTGCCAGCAATCTAGAGGCATTTCGGGTTATGAATGGGTTTATTTAGCAGGTAATGGAAGTATTCGTATGGGAAACTTTAGGATTTCCTGTAGTTTAGCTAGTGAAACAGCTTCAACCTACGGTTTAGGTAAGCCAGAACGCACCAGCATTGCCAGAGATACCGAGGGCGGCCCTCCTGAATCAGATGTCTATTCTATTCCGATTTTAGACATCACTGGTTCTAAGGTTCAGCAGTGGATTAATTTTGTGCAAAATTTTAAACCAACGAGGAGATAGCTGTAGCGACGTGCAATCACAACTAAACTTTGAGCTACCTGGCCCACAAACTCTGTCAAGTCAAGTCTCTTCTCATCCGCGAGAGGGCCTGATTCAAACCCTCACGGTGAATCCAGCCGACGTAGCCGCCATAAATCATTCTGCCATTGGGTGTACGTAAAAAAATGTGGTCAACTTTGCTCTCAGTAAGTCCTCTAACCCTACTTTTGTCAGAGCATCGGCAATCAATCCCGTCAAACCTAGTACGGCAATGCCTCCGAGCATTCCCGCCGGGCCACCTAAAAATGCCAGAGCTGCTGTGATTGCAGCCGCTCCTGTTAAACCTGTCGCCGCCATCGTTACCACCAGGATAATACCCGGTAAACCTAAAGCAGCTATTTTTTTTACGAGTTCATCCATTTTACTAACCCTCGCTGTTGTTCTTGTTGCCGATTCCTATAATTTTCCCGTTTGGGTATGGTGATCCTAGGCTCCTGAACCTCAAGATAGCAACAACTATTTGCTTACTTGTAGCGACTTGCAATCCTAACTATAATTAGGGCTGTTAACTGTTAACACAGATTAACACAGAGCGATCGCCACCAATCTAAAAACGCGGAGTTCCGCGCTTTTGTTCAAACCCTCGCTGCTCTATGATGAAATCATTACCGGCTTATACAGTTGTCTGAGAGAACAATATGCTGTTCTCCTCTCACTTAGGAATTATGCTACAAATTTATCACACAGCCAGCATCCCAGAGCGCGAGATCGAGATTAGTGCAGTTCGTTCTCAAGGAGCAGGGGGACAAAATGTAAATAAGGTAGCAACTGCTATTCACTTGCGCTTTAATATCAAAGCTTCCTCGCTGCCAGAGCGCTACAAAGAGCGGCTGTTAAATTTGAACGATCGGCGCATTACGGAGGATGGTATCGTTATCATCAAAGCCCAAGAACATCGCAGTCAGCTAGAGAACCGAGAGGAAGCGTTAAGGCGGCTTCAAGAACTCATTCAAAATGCAGTTGCAGTTCCCAAAAAGCGCTTCAATACCAAACAGACTCGCAGCTCTCAGCGCAAGCGCCTCGATAGCAAAACCAAGCGCGGACAGCTTAAAGCGATGAGAAGAAAGATTACAGATTAACTCTCTGTGGTGACAAAAAAGGTAGATTATACAAGTAAGTCTAGGCATCTTCAACTTATTAAAAATGACTTCACAAATCTGTCCCATTTGCAAGGCTTCTATCAATTCTTTTCCCCGATATCCCAAATACGTTTGTGAGGATTGTTTCAAAAAAGCCACTGATATCAATGGCAGAAAGCTTAACTTTTATAATGAGTCGATGGGTGGGGGATATGTTGCTTACTACTCTGACAGCAATAACGCCGAGGAATACAATAGCCATGAATCTTACATAGACGGAATTAAATGCTGGGCTGATGAAGCCAGATTTGGGGGTATAGTTATCGAAGTCGTTGAGTAAGTAGCGATCGCTTCGTTGATTAAATCAGATATTGGTTTTTGGTATCCACTGTCCACTGTCCACTGTCCACTGTCAATTGTCAAGTGTCCACCGTTAAACTCCCCGGAAACCGAGCGCCGTTTCCATAGCCTCGCGAGGACTGGGGTTAACTAGGGTTTGCTGAATAAGTTAGGAAAAATCGCGTAGGCGTAGCCAGCCGCAGACATCGCACTTGATGGGCAATTCAAGCTCGGCGAAACATAACTTTTTGTTGACTATAAGTTGCCCAGTTATAGCTTTTAATAATCATTAAACCGTAAACAGGCGTGATTTTCGGTTTGTGACATAAAAACACACAAAAAACCCGTCTTAACCAGGTAGAAAGGTTCATTACTAAAAAAGTAATAGCAATAGCTGTTTGAGCAGTATTATCAAGTTTTGCCATGACTCGATTCAAGCTAAATCTTCTTTTTCCTTGTCCAAATTTGCCCTCAATCGCATTCCTAATTCTCTCATCTTCTAAGGCTTGTTTCTTGGTTTCCTTACTCACATTTGCTGGTGGCCTTCCTAACGGTGGGCCACTGAGTCTAATTCCTCTTTCTTTACACCATGCTCGATTTTCTCTGGTTCGATAAATCCGATCAGCATGGACTGATTCTGGATAGTATCCTGTGTAACTTTT
This sequence comes from Kamptonema sp. UHCC 0994, assembly GCF_029167235.1. Lineage (GTDB taxonomy): Bacteria > Cyanobacteriota > Cyanobacteriia > Cyanobacteriales > Microcoleaceae > Kamptonema. The sequence continues at coordinate 20,835 of NZ_JARFTR010000287.1, forward strand.
AAAGGCTTCTACTTGTGCTTTTAAGTCTCCCGATTCGTTAAAATTATCCCAACTTATCCGGTCTAAAAATACATATCCTTCAAAGCAGCTCGCTGACAGTTTGGCTCCAAACTCTACTGGTTTTCCTGCTTTCCCTCTGACAATGGGACGGATGTGGGGTTGGCTTAAACTTACTATTCTGTCCTCAATACTCTGTTTTTTATTTTCAAATAACCAGAGTTGTTGCCGATAGACTTCTGTCAGGACTAGCAAGGTTTTATATTGCTTTTTGGTCAGACTTTGTAGGGTGGCACCTGATTCGATTAGCTGTTCAATATGAGCGAGATTTCTTTTGATATATTGCAGTTGTTTTTTAATTGCTTGGATTTTTTTGTTTCGTTTAGGTCGTCGTTGTTTGGCTACTGCTAAGTAATCTTTTCTGGCAATATTACGGTAGGTTCTGGGTTTTTTATTAATTTTTCCTTTGAGGGATTTATAGAGGATATCGATGATTTTTTCGGTGTGAACTCTGGCCTTGTTTAATAGTCCTAAGTCGGTGGGATAGCTAATATCTGCTGGGGTACAGGTCGCATCTATGATTAATTTTCCTTGATTGGGTGACTCATTTTTTGCGTCCGAATCCTTTTTTTTTTCGGGTGGAACTGGGGTGGTTTCGCGCATTTTTTCCACCATTCGTTCATTGACTTTCTTGATTAGATTCGCACTAATTCTTTGCCGAAAGTGAACTAATAGTGATGGGTCAAATGGGGGTTCATTACTATAGGTTGATTGACCGATAAAGTATTGTAGGTAGGGGTTTTCACGGATTTGTTCTACTGTTTCTATGTCGCTGATTCCGAGTTTTTCTTTAATAATTAATGCCCCTAATGCCATTCTAAATGATTTGGCGGGTGCTCCCATTTCCGTGGGAAAATTTTCAGCATAATCTGATTCAAATTCCGACCAAGGAATTAGTTGGGCCATTTTCACCCAACGGTTATCTTCTGCCAACTTGCATCCGTTGGGAAGTTCAAAGTCGGATGGGGGGCTTGGGGTAAGCTCAACTTTTCTGTACACGATCGCAAATGGTGATGCACGGGTTTTGAGTCATTATACCTGTTTTTCTTGCACCCTTACTACTTTTTTGGTCGGAAAATCCATACACTGTTTACTTTTCTCACTGATTCAGCAAGCCCTAACTAATTCTCGATTTCTTTTAGCCTGATATAGGTTGCCAACCAAACCCAAGATCACCCCGAGAAACAATAAACTTCCCCCTAAATATTGAGCTAAAGTAGGAGCTTCCCCTAAAATTAAATAAGCCATCACTATAGCTGCAATTGGGTTCAATAAACTGGCTAAATTGAGTTCCGTTGAAGTCGCATTTTTTAAACCCGCTAACCAGCATAATTGACCCATGACGACAATAACCGCCGCATACACTATCATCCATTGCCAAAGAAAAGGAGATAACACTTCTGCAAAATGGTTTGGCCCGTAAAGGAGATTAGCCAAGATGAAAAAAATCACCGTCCCCAGAATATTGCGATAAATCGTAAAAATTCCCAAGGGAATGGATTGTAATTGCAGTTTACCAACAACGGTTGCAATGGAACCAATGATAGCAGCCATCGCCACAAAAATTTCTCCTCTTCCATGAAATCCAGCCATCGTCATCATCTGCCCTGAACTCGCTAAAAAAGCAGTCACTATCACCCCAACAAAGGAAATCAGAGAGCCTGCACTTGCCCAAAAATCGACCCGCGAACCCAATAGCCAAACACCCAATACCAGAGTTAAAATTGGTTCGATACGCCCAATTAAAACAATATTGGTAATATTTGTCTGTTCAATGGCTGAAAAAATTAATGCTGGCGCGATCGCCCCCGATAAAATACCTGTAATGGTTAAACTAATCCAATCTTTACGAGTCAGAGCTTTCAGAGTATTCGGTTTCCAGTCTTGATAAAAAATTAGAGTCATTAACCCCAAAGCACAAATATTACCCACAAATAAAACATTGCATAGTGAGATAGGATTTATGCCATTGATAGCATGAGCTTGTCCAACTTCAACGATTTTACGAGTGACAGAATTAGAAGCCGCAAAAATCAAAACAGCAATGCCAAGATACATTGGGCTAGGAACTCGCATAAAAAATTTATGTACTTTATTGGCAACCTGCATAATTTTTGTAGATTATTGCGGAAGTCATATCATAAAAATTAGCTTAAGGCAATGCCTTTTCATAGCCAATTTGGGGAGCAGAATAAATGGAGACAAACACAGCATCTTCACTATTTTCATTCACGGCCCCATGAATCTGATTTTTTTCTGCGATTGCAACTTGACCAGCATTCAAGCTTTGACTTTGACCATTGCCTAAATAATACGTCAAAGTGCCCCGGAGCATTACCCAAGTATCTTGTCCATCGGGGTGACAATGAGCTTGAACAATTTGGCCAGGCTTGACTCCCCAAATAGCGATGCTAGCATTTTCAGTCTGAATAATTTCAGTCACCGTAGCGACTCTATCGGAGAAACGCACATGAGCTTCTAAGGCAAAAATTCTGGATTGCATCATTTTCAAATCACCGTTTTATTTGGGTTGAGGACAGGTTTTGTTAGTAAAATCACATTGATAAATATAGTGTTCTTGCCAATGTAGGGGAATCTCTAGTAAATCCCTTGCACCAGTCATTCCCTGACCGATAAAAAGCAGTAGAGCAAAACAATTGAGAATGATATGAGCGGTGCGCCAGCGATTTTGTTTATCCTGATAAATATCTGGCACGATCGCCACTGAAAAAATCATCAATAAAGCGGCTGTAATACCGTAGTAATAATGGGAAACAAACCATTCATTATCCCTACGAAAGATTTCTGGCTGAAACCCTAAAATAATCAATCCCATGCCCGTAAAAGTGGCAAAAATGCCTCGCCAGAGTTTAACTCTTGCCTTAAATAGTAGGGTGAAAGAAGCAATACTTAATAGGAAAATGGCGACCACAAAAAAGACTCGAAAGGGTTCTTTGGTCAAGGTGTCGTTACCGAGCATTTTTGAGAAGATGGGATAGGCCATTCCCAGTAGGGCAACCCCTACCACTGAGCGACTCAACCAATTACCGATCGCTACGTGCTCAGAACCTACTACTGGCGGAATTTTACTTTTTTCCCCATCGGCGACTTGCAGACGGCGTTGACGGGTGAGTAGGGCGCGATTCAGTACAATTCCGATTAAGGGAAAGACGACAATAATGGCGATCGCCGGATGTAATAAAGCCAATGTATCTTGAAGTTCCATGTTAACGATCCATTAATGAACTATTCAGGGACAATCAAAATCAATTTGCACTAAGCAGCCACAAACAGAGACAGTAAAATGGCGATCGCATCGGCTGGTTCATAACGCTTAGTATAGTCCACGTCAATATGAGCTAGGGCAATATGATGGCGGCGATCGATGATAAAAGTCGCAGGAACAGGTAACAGCCAATCTTCTGTCCCGTTGTAATCGGGGAGAGCGTGACCCAGTTCTTTATAAATCAGTCGAAGTGGGTCAGGAATTGCAAAGACGACCCCATAATCACGGGCAACCGTGCAACCACTATCACTGAGAACATCAAAGGAAAGTGCGTTTTTAATGGCTGTTTTTCGCGAAGCATCAAGCGTTTGGGGAGAAATAGCTAAAACTGAAGCTCCTAATGCCTGAATTTTGGGTAATAGCCCCTGATAAGCCCGTAATTCTAGATTGCAATAGGGACACCAACTGCCAAAATAAAAGCAGAGAATAACGGCTCCTTGATTTAATTTATCGTAAAGACTAATCGGCTGACCGTCAGTATTTTGTAGGAGAAAATCGGGGGCTTCATCGTCAATTCTTAAGGCTCTTCGGTTTTGAAATTCTTTCGCTAAAGCTTGGGTTGCTCCTTGCATGATTGCCGCTTTTTCAGGGGGGAATTTTGTCAAAAATTCCCGTTTAAATTTAGAGAGTTCAAGTTGTAAATTCACAGGTTTTTCCTATATTTTATAGGAAATTCACCCTCACATTCCATCTGCAAGGGGAAAGATAAATTACTTGACTTCATTGGCTGGAAACATCGGCACTTTGCCTTTTTTCACAGCAACAACGACATCATAAGTTGCACAGTAGGAGAAGGTAACATCGTTGGCTTTGTTGTAGAGATTGACCACCATACCTGCTCCACCGGGTTGCACTCCTAATGGTAATAAATCACCAAAGAAAAATCGTCGTAATTGGTCGCCACTACCAATTTGTCCTTTGTTTTTACTAATCATCTCGATCTTTTGCTGAGCCGTCATTTCCGGGGCGGCGATCGCCTGATTTTGGAATTGGGGCAAAAAGCTATGTATGGCTACATCTCCCACACTGATAACGCTAGCGAGGGCTAGGGGAGCGAACAGAGGACTGAGGGATTTGAGTTTTAACATCTGCGTTTTTGGGGTGAGAACGGTTGATGAGACTATCATCATCTATTTCAATTTCTTTGAGAAGCAGGCAAAATAGAATATGATATATGCCATTTTGGAATAGGTGTACTATGGATCGAATTGCCTGTATGCAGAGTTTCGTTCGGGCGATCGAACTGAACAGTTTTTCTGCCGTTGCGCGGGAACAACAAACGACACAACCGACCATTAGTAAGCAAATCGCCGCTCTGGAAAAATATCTGGGGGTACAATTAATCACTCGTTCTACTACCCATTTGAGTTTGACCGAGGAGGGGAAAAAATACTATCAATACTGTCAGCAAATTTTGGAAACCGTCGCCGAAGCGGAGGCCAGTTTAACAGGAAAAGAACAGGCTACAGGCCTTTTACGATTGGGCTGTCCTGTGCTGTTTGGGCAAATGCAGATTGTCCCCCGTTTAAAAGCCTTTATGAAACGCTATCCCGATGTCAAGATCGATCTGATGATGGCGGATCATTTTGTGGACATTGTAGAGGATGGTTTAGACCTTTTGATCCGCATTGGTAATCGTCTGGATAGTTCCCACATTAGCCATCGCATCGGCATGACTCGCCGCGTCACAGTGGCAACAACAGGCTATTTTGAGCAAGCGGGAGAACCCAAAAAACCCGATGATTTGGTGGAGCATGATTGTATTATCTATACCCATTTGGCAACGGGCAATGAGTGGCAGTTTCAAGGAACAGATGGCATTATTAAGGTGCGGGTTGGGGGCTGTTTTCAAACTAATAGTTCTGTGGCGATTCGAGCAGCAGTGTTATCGGGTTTGGGGATTGCGGTAGCGCCGGTCTGGATGTTTGGTGATGAGATTTACCGGGGCGATCTTAAGGTGGTGTTGCAGGATTATCAGCCTACTCAGTTACAAATTCATGCGTTCTATCGTCGCAGTCGTTTTTATCCGGCAAAAATAACTTGTTTTATTGATTTTTTAACGTCAGAATTCAAGCTCGATCCGTGGGTTTCCGATTATGGGGTTTGAGTTATTCGGCGGTTGAAACCGCTTCTTGTCAAACAAAGGATTTGATTAGCCGTTTTGAATATTGCGATCGCCTCTTATAAACCTGTACCAAATAATCTATATCTTGGTTGATTTTGGTTTTCATGTCTATTTATTCTCTTCAGATATTAATTAATAATTTCTCCTTTGTTACTGGCCAACTTTTCACGCCATTTTTGGAGTTCTTCAGGTGTTTGTCTCACCCAATCTGTTACCTCGCCAACGATTTTTAATGGTGCGAGTGAGCGATAGGAGCGTGTCGGATTGCCCGGAAATTTTTTGTCTGTAACATTCGGGTCATTTTCAAACCCCCCTGTCGGTTCAACGATATAAACTCGTTCGCGCCCGTCGCCTTTTGCTAATGCAGCAGCTAGTCCCGCCCCATTAACAATGGCTGTGAAATAAATGTGATTCATTTTGAGTTCAAGTTTGTAATTAGAACTACCTCCTGCTATCAGCAAATCGCCCACCTGCAAATCTGCTTTCGTCCCATGATAAAAGGGGCCTTTGTCAGAAGGTTTATCCTTAAACGAAGTTGCTAATTCATAATTCTTTTTTGCCTTGTCAGGTTCGTTTAAGTCCTCATAGCATTTAGCAATGTTTGAATATAGAGAAGGGAAAGCACTCTTAACAGTGTCGTTATTTATTTTTAATGCCAACTGCAAAGCTGTTTCGAGCCATTTTAATTTGTCGGAAACATTTTTTTGATATCGAGCTACATAATGGGCGGAAATAAATTTTTCAAAGTCGTATGTCGCTTCATTCCAGGCTTGAAGAAACAGTTTACTTGCTTCTTCAGGTTTGCCTTTTTCTTCCATGCCCATACCTTGAAGACAGAGTTTAACAACATTGTTGTTTGGGTTGAATTCCATCTAAAGCTTTCATTTTTATTGAGGTACAAATCCGCTGAAAATGCCTTGTATGTAATCCTCTCTATGGGAGTCAATCCAATCAGCAGTTTCTGGGTAGCCCAGCGCCACTGCTTGCACTTTAGCTATGCCGACATCAAACATATTTGTTGTGTTGCATTCCCTTACTGCTTTTATCCCTTCTAAGATGTGCGCTGGTACGAGTACAGGCTGCACTGTAGGATAATTATGGGTTTGACCCAAATACTCCCGCACCCGCGCATCATAATCAGCTTCAGCAACTTCCAAATCTCGGAAATAGTGACCGTAATAATAGCCCCCATCTTGTAAGTTGTGAAAGTGTGTCACCCATTCTTCGCCCGGTTTCCACTCGTGTAGGGTAATTTCACCGGGAGCTGTAGCGGGTTGTGCGGGGATGGGATGAGATTTTAATAGCGTTCGTTGACTTTCACCGTTCATAATTATCAAGTTAATTCAGGGATTTTATCTTAAAAACAAGTACCAACCTACTTAGCTTACACTTACTGGCTCTGCCAAGCAAGATAAATCTTTTCACTCTGACACTGTAAACCTTGGGCTTACTTCTTGACGAAAAATTAGAAAAATTAATTTCTTTTTTGAATTACCGCTATTTCTGCGTCAGAAATGGCTGTGTTTAATATCTCTTTAGTGATAGTTTGGAATCCTTCATTTAGTTCCTCGGCTGTGAAAGTATAGCCCTGTTCTGTTGCTAGTTGAACTAAGCTGGCATTATCTTGCTGTTCTAAAGCTAACATAACTGATTCCCTGAGTGTTTTATTTGGTAACACTTGGGCAAAGAATTCTAAAAAGTTGAGCATTTGAGATTGGGTGAATTCTGACATAATTTCCTAAAAAGCAGGTGGATATTCAAAAGCCGGCTTGTGTGGGGTGAATGAGAAGAATTTGTAGTCGATGGGCTTGGGGTAGAAAAGTAAGTACCAACTGCCTCAGCTTGCATCATAGTTGCTCTGGCAACCAGGGAGGTTTTTCCATTCCTCAACGGTGAATCCAAAGCTTGTTTCTTCAGGAAAGCGCTCCACCATTCTTTGCATAGCATCCTGGGCTGTTTGAGATCGAAGGTAATATCCGTTTCTGGCGCTGAGGTCAGAGCGGCCGTCGCAGGGGTGACTGTAGGGCGCGTTGCGGGTGCATCGATATTCTTTCATCGGGTTATTTCAGGGGGAGGTTTAATAAATTTTAAAAGTTCATCTCTATATTTTCCAATGAACCATCAATCAAAAAGCTGGGGGGTACTCAAAAGCAGGTTGCCAGTTGGTATTAATTAGTCTACCAGTTTTAGCAGCATTGTAGTTACTCTGTAAGAAATGCCGCCTTTTGAGTTCAGAGTCGCCTGTTTGGAGAATTAACGTTTCTCTGGGCGGGTGGTGGTTGCTGAGAAATCCAGAAGAAAGCCGATTTTTGGGGGTGTAGTTCATAAACCTGGAATCCGCTGTATAATGCAAGATTGTCCTCAAATGAAAAAAACTAAGCTAACACAAATGAAGGAAAATATTATAATTAGTGAATAGTATGAATAGCAAAGGGATTGATTACTACTGTCGCAAGTTTTCTCAAAGAGAAAAAAAATCCAACCCAATTGGCTTAAACGTGAGCCGCTCTGCGGGGCTAGCTCCCAATAAACCAGTTTTGTTGCTAGCCGTAATCGGACTAATTCAGCGCGGCGATATCCAGCACAATCAAATTTATTTGTCACCTGAGTTAATTGCAGCGTTTCTGAAGCTATGGGGCGACTTAGAAATCAACAGGAAAGCCGATATTGGTTTGCCATTCTTTCATTTAAAATACAATAAATTTTGGCACTTCAAAGCTAAACCGGGTTATGAGCTTGTAGAATCGAGCCAAAACAAAGTAAAAGTGAGGAGCATTAGCGCGATCCGACAAACAATAGATTATGCTTACTTAGATTCTGAATTATGGAAGCTCCTGCAACATCCCGAAAGCAGGAATCAGTTGTTGCTCACCCTGATCGATGCTTGGTTCTCTGACAAAACCGCACAAATTGAGTGTTCCCTGCAATTCAACGCTTTCCGGGATTTGCAAGACCAATTATTTTCGACTGGTGGGCGCGTTTATCAGCCAGACGAGATTACCAGTGAAGGCGAACAAGAATCGATTGTCAGAGATGGCGCATTTCGGAGAACCATCATTTCGATCTACGAACACCGTTGTGCGTTCTGTGGCTTGCAAGTATTCAATAGTTTGGAGAATATCGTAGATGGAGCACATATCAAGCCGTTCAGTAAATTTTATGACGACCGCATCAATAATGGATTGAGTTTGTGCAAAAACCATCACTGGGCTTTTGACCGATTCTGGTTTACCCTCAACGATGATTTCACAATTATAGTTGCCGATACTTTGAGAGAGTATTCTCCCCACGCTCGTCCTATCAAAGATTTTCACGGCGATCGCATTACGCTACCAATGCGAGAAGAATATCGCCCCCGCCCCGATGCTTTGCAGTGGCACCGCCAAAGTTTTTTCGAGCGACAAGTTTGAACGGTTCGCAGTGACTGGACGAAGGCATTTTTATCCGAGGCAATGTGAAAGCAGTTGAGGAGTGAAAACGTTACTAAATCTGAAATACAACCACTTGACAGTTGTTCGTAAACGAACTATGCTAAGTAGCAGGTGAAATCCAAGGCGATCGCAGGAGGGCGAGTATGCTCAAAGGCAAAGAATACATGACTCAACAACAGCAAGCCTTGGCAGCAGAATTCGAGGCTGAAATTGAATCGGAGTACGCACTTTGTATAGCCCAGATTCAAGAAGCCAACCAAGCCATTGAATGGGCTACGACAGGCTTAACCGAACAGCAGCAAAACTTAGCCAATGCAGAAATTGATGCGCTCCGCCATTATTGGCAGGTTCGGCTAGAAGCTCTAGTCAATCTTGTATCTTGGAGAGATCCAAAATTGCTTCAACACTTGAACAAAAAAAATCTTGGAGAAAGCAAAACAATTGCTTGAGATGGTAATTAACTCAAATAACTCAAAGTCTAATTTTAACAAAGTAGATTTTCTTCATAACAATCAAGTTGATGTTTCGGGATGGTGACAAATGCTTAAAATATATTCTCCCGAATTGGATGAATTTATCTCTTTACACTCAGAGGAAACTCACACAGGGCAAGAGTGGATAGATTTGGCTTTAGCAGCGGGACTCAATCAAGATGAGATTAATCAGTTGATGGACTATCTTGATGATGCAGCAAATCGTTGAAAGTTGGTAAAACCAATCATTAACAAAACGAAAATGGAGAAAAGCCAATGAACACAAAAGTAGAAGAATGGAATGAAAGACTAGAAATGTTACCAGTAGTTACGGACGATGAGATGTCTAATGAATATCACAAACGCAGCTAAAGAATTTGCAATTGCCCAACACGGCACTCAAAAATATGGTGAGCATCCCTACTCGTATCATTTAGCTCAAGTATCTCAAGTGCTGGCTGAATTCGGGTATGCAGGCGACGGATCGATTATGGTCGCAGGATGGCTCCACGATGTTTTGGAAGATACTCCAACGACTTATGAAATGTTAGTGTCTGAATTTGGGAAAGAGACGGCCGATATTGTGTTTGCTGTAACTAGCGAACCCGGTACAAACCGAGTCGATCGCTTTCGCAAGACTGCACTAAAAATCCAGTCCAACAAAAAAGCTTTGATTGTTAAATTGGCTGATAGAATCGCCAACACTGAAGCCAGCCTCCAAAGCAATCCCAAGCTCTACAAAATGTACATTAAAGAGTTTCCCCCATTCAAGGAACTCCTGTACAATCCCCAGGATGCTGAACTCAGACAGATGTGGAATCGATTGGAAAGCTTAAACCCCTAGTAGGAGGTTTTATGGAAATAGGATGGAAGGGTAAAGATGGTAGAGTTATCAACATCACAAAAAAGTGTTTTTACGTCCAGTTGTCGCCATCTTACTTAAAGAAAATGGATGTTTCTGTCTTCAACGGAAATATGAGCATAAATGATGAGGGGTGGGTACTAAGGCTGTCTCTATCTGATACTAGAGAAATTAAAAAATACCAGCCATAAGCCATCAATGAGGTTGTTTGTTGTTAACCGTTCAATGTTTAAAGGGGACAAGAAAGAGCAAAACACTGTAACCACTCACTATCAACGCTCAATTTTACTCAACTTTCAAGAAGGATAGAAAAATGGAACATTCTGTAACAACTGCTATTATTTCCGAACTTGAGAAGTCCTTGTTAGCGAAAGGGTTAAAAATAGTCAAGTTAGATGAACCAGTTTCTCAAGGATACTCAGAGGAGTGGGAAATTCAAGATAGCGAGGGATGGATTTATGCGGGGTTTGGAATCAAGAATGGAAGCTATAAATACAATCTTGTTACCAATGACTCCTTACCATTTGAAGCTCAATCAACTATTGATTGGGTGAAAAATGAAATTATCCGTGCTCACCAATTGGCTTGATATCATAAGGATGACCCCAGCTAAATCAATAGTTAGGAGCAGATCGTGTTACAGGAATCAACCCTAAATCAAGTTTTTGAAATCCTAAAGCCCTTAAGCGAGTCATTAGGTCAACATTCTTATTCCGTGAGGTTTTACTCTCCTTCGAGTGGAGTTATTGAATTCATGCTTGATTGGAAATGCTTTACGGGGGAGCTTGAATTTAACAGTCAATCAGAGCTATTGGAGAAAGCAAGAGAATTGCTTAAGATGGCAATTAACTCAAAGTCTAACTTTAAAGAAGGCGAAAAATAATGCAGACTGAAAAGGATAACAAATAACATGAGCTACGTAAAAACTTACCCCATGCAATTTGCGGGCCAGCGCTGGTGGTTGACCAAGCCTGAGATTAAGCACGTTCAACAACTCAAAGAAAAATTTCCTAATAATTGGGAGGCGAAAGTTATTGAACAGACGGAAAGACGAACACTAGGTCTTTCTTTCAAAAAAGATGAACCAGAGGAGTCTATTAGCCTTGAGGAATTGTTGGGCGATGATTATGAAAACAGACCTGGATATGTGTACGCTAATTACCGTATGCACTTTGCGGGTCGAGGATGGTGGTTTATGAAGGAAGAAAAAGAACATATAGAGCTACTTCAGAAATACTTTCCTCAAACTTGGGAAAAGGCAGCTTTAGAGCGGATAGACAATCGCACCATCGGGCATTTAGAGCAAGACTATGCTTTACAAAAGAAGATGAGCCAAGGAGCGATCGCCGAAGTTAAACCCATCATTCCCTTAACCTCTGAGCAGTAACCATTAATCTCGCTTTCAAGGATAGCTCATTAAAAGGGCTATCCTTATTCTGAATTAGATTGTTTTTAATTTATGACCCAATTTGCTATAAAATTTCAGAAAGATACTCAAGTTCGTTATGCTATTAAGAAAACCCAAGGCAATCCAGAATATAATGGAATTGATGTCGGCACTTTGGAAGATGCCAAAATTTGGAAAACTGAACGAGGGGCTAAAAAGTATTTAGAAACCCACGTACTTATAGGCAGACAAGGTGAAAGGCTCCGTGCAGGATGGACTTCCATCGAGGTAGTGGAAATTTCCCCACAGCAGCAGTGGCAAGCAAATAATCCTGAAGTAATCCGAAAAGCAAAAGCCAAGTACGATAGTAAACGTCCCATTCTTTCCTTCCGTCCTAAACCTGAGATTTTGAAGTGGTTAGAGAAGGAGCGATCGCCCAATGAAACTGATGCTAACCTCCTCAATCGCAAGTTAGAAAAGCTGATGAAGTTGGAGCAAGGACTTAACAGTTAACAGTAATTTTTATAACTGATTTAGCGATTCAGGAGGTTAGCATCACTATTATACTATAATTGGATATCTCAAAGATTTCTATTTCCGAGGTTAAATTATTTATGAGAATTGAAACACTTAAGTCAACATTATTGTCCGAAATTAAAGAATTAGAGGAAAGTTTGCACATAATTGAAAATAGGGTAAAAGAAGGTGCTACATTAGGCTCCCATACAAATGTAGATACAGCGAGAATCAATAATTTAATTGGCAAATATCAATTATTGACGGAGATAATGGCGGCAAATGAAACAAAAGAACAATGAATAATCAATCTAAACCTCAAGTAGTCGAGCAACTGCGGGAATATCTACAAGCGATTGTGGCAGTGATGAAACAATCAAAAAAGGAGACTAGCAAATATTCGGGATTTCAAGAATTAATTTTAGACTACGGCCGCTTCATGGAACCTAAACCTTTACCGAAAAATATTAAGCGCGGTCAACCCCGTTCTTGTTATTACAATTGCCAGCAGCTTGCTTTGAAACATAGTAATCTCACTTATGTGGAAGGATTTGCGATCGCGGCTGATGTATCTTTTCCCCTCGCTCATGCTTGGCTCCTTTCCCCTGATGGCTATGCTCTCGATCCAACCTGGGAAACTTCAGGAAATTGCTACTTGGGAATCCCGTTTTCAACTCAATGGGTTAAATCCGTAGTAAAATTACGAACACAGCAAGGTCATGCTGATATTCTTAGCATTTTTGAAGGAAATTACCTCGAAGATTTTTCACTTCTAAAAGACGGATTTACCACCTAACGCCATTATAGGAAAATTATGACAAACCAACCCATTGAAAAATTAAACCTATCCGATACTCAATATGCAGATATTCTGCTCAATAGCATCAATCCAGGGTTTGAATTGGGATTGATTGCTAAAGGTGTTGAACCAGAAGAAGCTAAAACTAAAACTCGTTTAATTACTTTGCTGACTCGTAAACCAGAAACACCCGCAGCTTGGCAAGAATTGAAAAAATCTTGGACTGAAACATTGGGTAAAGAACCTACGGATAAGGATTTTGCACTCATCTCTCAAATTTTCTGGGATAATGAGACAACTCAGCATTAAATAGCACAGAACGATCGCCACCGTACCAAAAACGCGACGGATCGCGCTTTTGTCGCGCGAATAATTCTACTTTTTCTCCATTGCCATACAAATCAACCCTTTTAATCTCGAAACCCAGTATTAATTAGGAATTGAAATTGGTTTAATAAATTTAGAATTAGCACGAACATAACATATCCCTTTCGGGCTTACCGTCCGCATCCAGGTGGCTCCATTACTTGATTGAAAAGCACTAGCCCCTCTAGTCTCAGCTTTAAGGCGATCGCGTCCAGCCCGAAACACAAATTTCACGGCAGCCTCAGCATTGGGTTGAGCGCGGCAATTCAACTCACCATCACTCGACACGACTTGCCATGCTGGCCAAGTCAGAAACCCGGCTGTTTCTGATAAATCATTATCGCTATTCTGTGAAGTAAAATTGCCGTTTTTATCGGCAACTGGTAAAGGCTCTACTAATGTTACCTTGAAAGTTTGACCAATGGATGGGCAATTTGTCCCGCTTTTAACTATTTGAGTTAATTGTGCTTCAACCTGATTATTCTTTTGGTGTCGCACAATATTAATATCACCAACACAGCTTATTTCTTTCTCTCTTTTGCCAATTAAATCTTCTTTAAAGGTTCCTTTATAAGTTACGCTGCCTGCTGTTTCTGAAGTATTAATGATTTTAATTTGTCCCATAAAATAGCGATCGCCACTATGACGATAATAAAAATTATTATTATTCCTTTGAATTTCGTCAAAGGACAAGGCAAAACTTCGATCGCTATTGGTATAGGTACTTGCACTAGCAGCACTGGCAACAAAAAGTGATAAAGCTCCCACTAAGCCAGAGACATATCGGAGTTTCATATCTAACACAAATTGGTTGAAACGTTAATATTTTAGCGCACTGAATGGCAATCGCTTTTAAAAAACAGGGTACTCAGCGCTTTTCATTAAGTTGAGAAGGATAGCGGAGGATATAGACATAAAATGCAAATATCCTCTAGCCCACCCCACAATGCCCTCTCTCATCCCCTCACTCAACAGTTGCGAAGCCCGAATGACACCGGGAGAGAGACGTTTGGCCATGCGCTTAGAACAAAAGCTCGATCGGGATTACCTCATCTGGTATGACGTACCCATTGGCAAAAGGCAACTGCACCCCGATTTCATCATCTTGCACCCCATTCGAGGCTTATTGGTGTTAGAAGTCAAAGACTGGAAAATCGACACCATCCGCAATGTGACGAGGGCAAGTTGGACAATTTTAGATCGCAATAGCGACAATCCCAAACAAGTAGATAACCCTTTAGAGCAAGCGCGAAAGTATGTATTTCATGCCGTGAAGTTATTAGAACGCGATGCTGATTTAGTCCACAGCTTCAGCAATCCCTACGCTGGTAAGTGCATAATTCCTTACGGTTATGGTGTTGTTTTTACCAATATTACGCGCTCAGTTTTCGAGAAACAGGGCTTAGGAGAAGTAATCGAATCAAACTTAGTAATTTGCAAAGATGAAATGCTGGAAAGCGTTGCTGATAGCGATTTTCAAGAACGTTTGTGGAATATGTTTCCTTACCATTTCGAGCACACTTTAAGCCAGCACCAAATTAATCGCATCCGATGGCATATTTTCCCAGATATTGCCATTGAGCCATCCCTATTGCCAGAACCAGAAGAGGATACAGAAATTACCCCAGTGGCGATCGCACCTGACCTCATCAAAATTATGGACTTGCAGCAAGAGCAGTTAGCGCGAAGTCTCAGGGGCGGACATCGTGTAATTCATGGCGTGGCGGGGTCAGGTAAAACCTTAATTCTGGTTTATCGCTGTCAGTTTTTAGCAGAACAGAGTGACAAACCGATATTGGTACTATGTTTTAATATTTCCCTAGCATCAAAGCTCAGGCAAATACTCAGAGAAAAGGGTATTATTGAGGGGAAAGTATCAGTACAACATTTTCATAGCTGGTGTATGGAACAGTTGCGACTTTATAACCTACCGTTACCAGATCGCACCATGTACCGAGGCAATGAATTTGTGGAGCAGTTAGTCTCGCAAGTGATTTTAGGAGTGGAAGCGGGAAATATACCCAAGGGTAAATATGGGGCGGTGCTACTGGATGAAGGGCATGATTTTCAACCCGATTGGCTCAAATTAATCGTGCAGATGGTTGACCCCGAAACTAATTCGTTGTTAGTGCTTTACGACGATGCTCAGAGCATTTACGAAAAGAAAAAACTCGGTAAGTTTAGTTTTGCTAGTGTGGGCATTCAGGCAAGGGGACGGACTACAAGTCTTAAACTCAATTACCGCAATACTGAAGAGATTTTACACTTTGCCTATCAGTTTGCTAAGAATATCATGCAGCCCACAGAAGATAATGAAGAAGATGCGCCCGTACTCCTCAAACCCGAAACTGTGGGCAGACATGGGGCAAAACCGACATTTACCCGCTTGTCTAGTTTTGCCGCTGAGACAAGGCATATATGCGATCGCATTCGCGAATATAGAGAGCGTGGGATAGCTTGGAATGACATCGCGATTGTTTACCGTTTAGGCTTCATGGGGCAATCGCTTAATCAGGCTTTGAAAAATGTTGATATCCCTGTAGAATGGCTCAATGCTGATAGTAATAGCCGCTACTACCACCCCGAAGCCCCAAGCGTAAAATTGTTAACAATACACAGCAGTAAGGGGCTAGAATTTCCAGTAGTGTTTATTCCGGGTGTTGGTTTTATGCCTTCTCAGTCTCAGTCAATTGCTGATGAAGCGAGACTTTTGTACGTGGCCATGACTAGGGCGATGGATTACTTAGAATTGAGTGGCGATCGCGATTCTGCTTTCGTAGCAAAACTATTAACTGTTAAATAAAAATGAAAACGATAAGTAGTGCTAGATTCTTTTTCCTAATGGTCGGACTATTAGCTATTTTTTGCTGTTTTTCTCTCGTTAGAACAACTTTGGAGAAAGCCACTACTCCCTTGCCTGATAAAGTAGGGTTTTATCTGTTCATGGCATTCTTATTAGCCGTTTGTTTACTGACTGCCATCAGTTGCTTTTACTTTCTGCTTCCCAAAAACTGGGAGAATTATGAGAAAAGTTACGAATATGATTTAGAGGAAAAGCCACCGCTAAATATCCAACTTGGAGAAAGTGGCAAGGAATTAGTAAAATCAGATGCTCTCATCACTGAGGATAAATTAGTAGACATTTCCTGTGAAGCATTTTGGAACAGTCAGTGGTATGAAGGGAAAATCATCAGACAATTAAAACTACGTACCGGGATTGGCAAACAATTTTGTAGAATTTATCTGGTAGAAATGGGTATGCCACCCGTCCGCCAATGGCTTAGTGCTGACCTCATTCGCCAACCGTCAGCGGATAGGTTGGAGCCAGAGGAATATCACTAAAAGAAGGGGCTATTTCGGTAATTATCACAATTGTGTCAGCATGAATAGTAACCAAATTCGGCAACAATTTATTTCCTTCTATGCTACCAGAGGCCATCAGATTTTCCCCAGTGTACCTTTGATTGCAAAACCTCCCAATTTAATGTTGCAAAGTAATCTTTGGACATTACCATTTCATCCTATTTCCTTGGGACAGAAATACTCGCCATTAAGTCATAGTACAATTTTACAAAAGCATATTTCTCCGAATATCACTGTTCTCACACAGCGCCATCCTACCTTTTTTGAGATGCTAGGTAACTGGGGCGATTATTCTAAAGAACAAGCATTAACTTGGGCTTGGGAACTTTGCACTGAAGTTTATCAATTGCCACCATCCCGATTGGTGGTGAGTGTATATCCAAATGATACTGAAACTATTGCTATCTGGCGCGATAAAATCGGCGTACCCGAAAATCGTATTATTATCAGCCGCTGGAATTTTTGGCGAAGTCATCCTCATGGTCACTGCGGTAACTCCACTCGCATTCACTACGATTGTTACCCAGAAAGAGGTGATGAATTAGTGGAAACAGAAGAAGATATTGAATTTAAATCTAAAGATAAAGAATACTACGAGCGCGATGACATACTTCCTTACATTTTACCAGAAGAAGATTTGCGATTTCTGAACTTTTACACTCTGGTTTTTATGGATTGTGAGTACCAGCAGTATGGAAATAAGCGGATTCCTCTCAAGAGGAATTATATTGCGGCTGGGATGGATTTAGAAAAGTTAGCAGCTATTCTGCAACAAGTACCTAGTTTCTATGAAACTGACCTGATATTTCCGATAATTCAAACTGTGGCTCAAGTTGCCGGAATAGATTACTATCATGTAGATAACTTAACTAAACTTTCTTTGAAAGCGATTGCCGATCACGTTCGTGCGGCTGTTCACTTGACTGCTGATTATATTTTCAAACCACCCCAGCGCTGGCCATTGCCTATCCATAAACAAATTAAAATATGGTTGATGCGTTTGGTATTGCACGCACAACTATTAGGCATTGAGGATTCTTTTATTGAGTTGGTGATTGCTAATACTATTACTTTAGGAGAAACTTTTTATCCTCACCTGCGAGAACAGCAGTATGAGATTACTACTTTCCTACAACAACAGGAATCTTACTGTTGGAAACTTCTCGATATTGAGCGAGAAAAAGGCCTCGTTACTGGCTACCTACTCAATCAATTTTTTCAGACCTATAATTGCTCTATAAAAGTAATTAAGGCCTGGGCGACTTATCAAGGATTAAATCTTGATTGGGCAGAATATAATAATATTTTAGGCTCGGAAATTGATTGATTTCATATTTTTTGAGAGTGTAATTATTCATTAAAAATTTGAGTGAAGAATTTTCTGCATTGCTCTAAAATAGCAAATTTATTTTGCCCTTCCTTATCACTGTGAAAAAAACTACTAATTTTCAAGCTCTGTAGTTTCTCGATTTGCTTTGTTAGCAAAATGCAAACCCCTATTTACCAAAGGGCTGACCCCACCATTGCCAGCATTCTTTGTTAAACGGGGAACGCCACTTATAAATTAACTCAGATTCTAACTTCAGCCGTTGTTTGCGATCGCTAGGTGCTCCATACCAAAAAGCAATCCCAACAGCCACATCAAAGGAATAGCGTCGGTGCAGTTCAATGTAGTGCAAAATGTAGCGATGGCAATAGTGATTAACCCACCGTTGTTTAGGCGTGAGTTCCGTTTCTCCAACATACAGCAACAATGGTAAAGTATTGTCAACAACGAAATAGAGGCAAGTGCGATCGCCAGGGTCGGGCAGTTCGAGACAAGAAAGGTTTTGGAATTGCAAGCCGAAGGGCTTTATTTCGTTGGAATCATAAGGGTTAGGAGCAATGTCGAACAGAGTTTTTTGCTCTGGCTGACGAATATTAGCCGATTGTTGATAGTCAAATATCCGTTGCTTCCATTGGAGTAGGGAGTTAGCAGTCATTAGCAATTGAGGCTGAGTGACGTTAGGTTTGGGGTTAAAGTCCGGGAAAAGTTCTAATTGTTTCATTAATTTTAGGAGTTTCTTCACTTGCAGATTACAACTATTTTGTCTTAATTCAAACCTGCTGAGAGTGGTTCAAACAGCCGATCCTTCAGAATACTAGGATCTGATGATGAACTTTGACTCATCTAGTCTTGACCTTCCATCTCCAACTGGTAAATTCGCAAGCTAGGATGTTCGCCCATCAGTCGCCAATAAAACCCAGCAGGAGGTAAGGATGGTCGCTCTCCCAGACGGTACAAGAATATCGGCTCATTTCGCATCAGTGCAGTTAATATTTCCCTTTCTCTATCCTGCCCATCGTTCCAGATGAGATGAGCTTTGCCGAAGTACCCGGCATTAATTAAACTCGAAAACAACCATTCCATCAGGGCTTGCTGTTGTTCATAGGTGAGGGTTGTTTGCCCGTAACTGTCAATTGTTAGTTGTTGGGATTTGGGTTTGAGGGAACTGAGCAAGGCAGTGGCTAGGTTGAGGTATTTTTTCATTAGCAGTAGAACTGAAAGTTTTCAGTATTTACTCCATCACTGCATGAATTAGGGGGTAAATGAGCAGTCGATGCTGATGCTGTTGGCGAAGTCAAAAAATGCTCGTGTTTGGGTAAGTCAATTCAGCGATGAAACGATTGAGAGCTTTTTGAACAGCTTTGTATCCAGGGGCTTGCTTGCCTAATTTCAACTCAAGCAAAATGCGATCTCGCGCAGCGAGCAAGCTTCGCTTATCGCGTAAAAGCTCAAGTTCTACTGTTTGGGAGAAAGCAATTGCTGTTTGTTCACTCAACACAGTATTCTTTTGAGTGAGATTTTGTATTTCCGCTTTGAGTACTTCTATTTCCTCCTCATACCGTGTATTACTCGGCAGAGACTCCATATTTTTCCGTGTATTACTTGGATAGAGGGAATCGTTTCCCCGTGTATTACTTGGAGGAACTGTACTTGGCAGAGCATTTTCGCGAATAATATGCTCTAAATAGTCAGCCCTAGTAAGACCCAAGCATTCAGATCTGATGCCCAAAGCTACCCAAGTGGAATCAGTTAGTCTCAATGAGCGAACTAAACGATAGTCTTCGTTTTTCAGCGCAAACTTTCCCTGGATATCACGTTTCATAATCGCTGATCCATGTATTACACCGTAATTTTAGCTCATAACGTGAGTTCGATGGGCTGGCGATCGCGAAAAAACCAGGGACGATTGGCTAGGCGATCGCTTTTCCGTGAATTGTGACCACCCAAGACGCTTAAAATTTCCATCGAACTCACGTCTCATAAGGTAGCAGAGCCTTTTCCATGTATTACATGGGAAAAGATGATTTTAACAGATATTATTGGTAATTTGGATTGAAAGCTCTTGCTTCAAACTGGCTCTGGAGCTAGAGCGGCAAATCGAGCAATTCTGGTTTTCGCGTGGGTTCGACCATGTAACCAAGCAACCATCCGCACCACATTGAGAGCCACAGCAGTCAACAAGTGCTGGAGTCGGACTTTAACCAAACCAATGTAGCGAGCTTGTCGCAGCCCCAAAGTTGCAATTCCTTGAGATAGCGTTCCCTCAACTCCCGCTCTGGTGTCATAGAGTTTTTGCCAGTCAGTGGAAAGCTGTTGTTGTCGCACGGTTTGCAGTGCCTGGTATTCAGCTTTTGGACGCAGTGTCAGTTCTCTTGGCTCAGTTTTCGAGCGGGTGCATAAAGCACGGGCGTTGCAAAGTCGGCAAGTTTTGCGAGGAAATCTCACGTTAATTACTGCATTGCCCCATTTGTCCTGAGTCGGAACCCAGTTTTTGGTACTTTTTTTACCTTGGGGACAAGTCACCCGTTTTGTATTCCAGTTCACTGTGAACTGGCTGATGTCATAACCACCAGGTGTTTTAGCTTGCCAACTAACATTGGGGCGAACAGGCCCAACTAAATCTATTCCATAACGCTTATGGCTGGTGACGATCAGATTACTATCGACATAGCCAGCATCAACAATGTGTTGACTGGGAAGCAGGTCTTTGGCGGCCAATGCCTCGTGGATAAGTGCAGTCTGGGTAACATCTGAAACTTGAGCTTGAGTGGTAATAGCATGAGTGATTAAATGGACTTGGTTCCGATCGCAAGTTTCGGTTAGATGCACTTTATACCCAGTCCAAGTCACACTGCGTTTGTTACCAAAGCGAGCATCGATGTCATAAGGAGAGTCAAAACGACTACCACAAGGAGCTAAGTCGCTGGCAGCCCGCAATCTTACTTGCTCATTCTCCACATAATATTGATGTATCCAAGTCAGTCGCAAAATTTCGACGGCTGGCACAAGCCTGAGCCAATTTGGGACATCTTCTGCCCACACAGCTATCAGTAATTGCATACCATCTGTGCCAATTATCTCGGCATATTCCTTACGAGCAGCAATGCCTTTGGGTAGGCGATACTCTTCTATGGCACGACCGTAGCGTTCAAACCATTCCTCTGGCACCCATGAACGTAACCAGTCTGGCGCAACTGTAGCTAGGTCATTGAGGGCTGCACGTAGGGTTTCACCTACCCCTTCTAGTCGGTTCAAGTTGCGAATAGCAGCCAGCACATGGGTAGAATCTGTGCGCTGTTTTCCTCTTTCTTTGAGCCATCCGCGTTCTTTGAATTGCTTCAGTAAAGTGTCTAGCAGTTGTTGCTCTGCACCACCAGTTATCAATCGGGTGCGAAATTCACATAATACAGAGAAGTCAAACCCTGGGTCAGTCAATTCCAACCCCAAAACATATTTCCAATCAATCCTACTACGGACAGCTTCAGCAGCTTGTCGATCTGGCAAATCCTCAATAAATTGCAGCACACAGATTAACGCCAGTCGCCAAGGTGTAACTGTTGGTTGACCATGAGTGGGATACAAGGCGGTAAAGTCACTGTCACTGTAAAGTGTGCCAATTTCATCTCGCAGTGTCAGATAAAGGTTCCCTTTTGGGAAAGCAGCACGGGCGACACGAACTGTTTCCTCTGGCACAGGACTGATGGGTTGTGGTTTTAGTGACATATCCCTAACTCTCCTGGGTATATATAGTACCAATTTTAGAGTGACACTCTACGGAATTCCTGTCTACTTTTGACTTCGCCAACAGCATCGACTGCTCATTTCACCCCGTACAACCGCACTGTGGCTGAAGTCCTCTTTGATACACCCAACGGCGAACAATCGGTGCAGGAGGAAATGCTCAAAGCTGGATTCGCTTACCATTACAAGCAATTCAGCGGCAACTGCCACAATGCTGATGTGTTCGACACCGCAGAGGATATCGGGCGATCGCAAAAGCTGGGAGTGTGGCGACTTCCTGGTGGCGGTCAGCGTCCTTGGGATTATCGAAAGCAGAACAGGAGCTGATGTACGCGGGCGCAGCGGTATACACCAAAGTTATCGGGAGCGATCGAATACTAAGGGAGCGCGACAACTTCTTAATGGTGATGAAAAACCGTGAAATTATCCTAAACCAAAACGTTAATTGGGGTTGCGGAATTGTTGTTTTGCCCAGTCAAACAGTTCGTCGTAGCTGGAATAAGCGCACAGTATCCGCGAACAATCGCCTTTTTTGCTTGCGGCGATAACTTTGCCGTTTCTATCTCTCAGGTTCCTACGATCGCATACCACAAACTCAGCATCAGGCACAAACTTGCTAAATGTTGTGGAATCAAAGATTTAATTGAGCGCTTGGCAATTTTTTGAGTCACAAATATTGTAACTAATAATGATACAATCAAAGTTAAACCTTGCAAGAAACTAATCACAGATGGATCGCCAATAAAACTCGGTAAATCGTCTCTAATTTGTCCGAAAGTGGCAAAAATTACGGGAATCACTCGACCGCCTTCCTGCAAACCCAATCGCCAATAGTGAGCCAAACTACCGCCCCAGACTAAGGGTAAATAACCGTAGGCGAGAGAGACAAATGAGAGGGGTTTGTAGGTTGAAAATGGCATGGTTTCTGCTTGTCCCAATCGATAAATTGCCTGCATGATTGTGTAGGCAATTAGGGGAATCATCGGCGGGATAATTAATACTGCGATCGACAGTCCTAAATGAGGTAAAAATTGCTCTAAATTGATGCCCAGCCCCAACCAACTATTTATCTCCGGCAAGCGATGCAGATAAATACCGCCTAATAATAGAAATAACAGGGCAACTTCATAACTGTGAGGAACGTGGGTAGTCCATAATTCGATGCCGGGAGGGCGCAGATTTAATTCTACCGATCGATGCGGACAAGCTTTCAAGCAAGTCATGCACAACACGCAATCTTTATTATCGGTTAATTGGGCGGGATGGGAATAAATCGGACAGCCATTAGTAGTTAATCCTTCCCCCAAGCCGGGGCCGCCTTTGTAACATTGGTACGTGCTGCATTCCGCCGCGCAGGTTCCTTGTTGGGCGCGAAGTTCGATAATTGAGAGTTTAGCAAATAATCCATTCATTCCCCCGATCGGGCATAAATAACGACACCAAAATCGCCTCTCGAAGATTAGGGAAAAAATTACCGCTCCGGCGGTGATGAGCAACAACAAACAACTGGATAAATAGGCGGTATTTTCTAAATTCCACAACTCTTCCCACAGAAATATCAGGGTAAATAGTCCAAAGAGAAACCAACCGCCCCATTTTTCGGCTTGTTGGCGCGGCCATTTATTGAGAGTTCGAGGAAAAATTTTCAGAGATAGTTTTTGGACGATTTCCCCATAAATCATAAAAGGGCAAAAAGCACACCACAATCGCCCGATGATGGGGAATAATAATAAAATTAACGGCCACCACCACGCCCAAAAGATATTTAGGGCAAAATTATGTTGTCGATCTTGGGGAGCAACAAACAGGATAATTACCACCAATGCAAACACCCAGGTGGTAAACCAATAATTTACGCGTTCGGGATACCAATCGCTCCGTAAAAATTGCCGAAATTTTGGATAAATATTTAATAAATTCAGCCGAAACTTTTGTTTCTTCGCTGCCTGGGCCCAAAACACTTCTTCCGTTAATACCTGACTCCCCTGTGCTTGAACTAAGGCGCGATCGACCATTCCCTGCAATTCCTGCAAATTACCTGGAAAATCGTAGGCTTGTAAGCGGCGAATTGCTTCCGGTGTAACTTGGGGCTTGACTAATTTCTTTTTGCGACCAATGATATTGAGATAATAGTTGACTTGTGCCTCTAAATCTGTTTTTCGCACCCGCAAGGATGGGACTTTAATCTTGTGTTGTGTCAGCTTATCTAGCTTGGGCTGCACAATTTCTGAGATTAAAATTATCCGGGCATTACTAGAACGCGGTGGTCGCGGTATTTGTCCTTCCTTGACAACTGGCGTATAGGTTCCCTCGGTTAATAATTGCTGAATTTTGGGGCATAATTGAGCGGGTAATTCTTGCACGTCATTTAAAATTAACGTCCCTTCTCCCAACCATTCCAACAGCCCCGGTTTGCCGCCCAACCGCCCGAATAATTCCGCTCCATTGCTCTGAAGTAAAGCACTTTTAATCTGAATAATTGGCTCGTTGCGGCGATGGGAACCGAAATGAATTAAAGCAGCTAAATTATCCTTTTCTAAACCAGGTTCGCCAGAAATTAATACCGATCGGCTGTCACTTGATGCCGTGCGAATTTGTTGGCGCAATTTCACTGCATAACGACTATTGCCAATGACTCCCCGTCTCGCCCTAGGTACTAGATAGCTGCGGAGGGCATTTTGACGCTCTCGTTCGTAGGCAATTTCTGCTTCTAGCTGCTCTAATTTCGCTGCCAAACGTTGAGCGTAGGCTTCGGCGATCCGTGGATATCTTTCTAGCAAACCACGCCAGCGATCGGCACTAATTACCCAAAATTGACACTCTGTCCGAGCAATAATTCGACTATCCGCAGGTTGCGATCGTTGAAGAGCCGATAAATTCACGATCGCCCCCGGCAACAAACTACTCGCCCACATTAATTCCGGTGGTTTGCGGCGGTAGCGATCGGCTTGTCCCCGTTCTAAAATATAGAGATTAGTGACAGGCGTATCTTCAATTACCACTCGAAATCCGGCGGGAAAAGTTACCATTTCCATTTCACGCGCGATCGCCTGTAAAATCTCGCGGGATAATATACCTAATTCGGTACTTTTTTCAAGCCAGTTAACTAATGTTTCGGTAGACATCGCGCTTCGTCGGCGAAAGCCGAATCGTGGTAGTTGGTGTAGAATCTATTATATTCAAAAACTCGACAACCATATTTTACGATTTTACTAGCTTTTTTATTTTAACCCTTTTTTGACATACATATTCGCACTCATTGAGATGCACCCGGTGGGACTAACAAAAAAAAAGACGCTACTCAGCAGTCAAGCGGCAACCATTGGTAACAAGTTAGAAGGGAGTAGATTTTGTCAATACGCCTTTGTGTAGAAATATAATTGAATAATAATGATAATCAAATAACGGGTAAGGGTGGGAGAGTCCGCCGCTCGGCGGACTCTCCCACCCGATCGCGATTATCATTATTAATAAGTTGTTGGCTCGATTGGCGTTGCACCGCGATCGATAATAGTGGCGGGCGATCGAGTGTCAATTTACGTAAAAATTTAGTTATTAAATTGATGGATTGGCAGGCAGAGCAAGCACAATAGCACCTAATAAAATCAGGAATTATTACGGTCATTGTTCAAGACCAAGGCTCTATTCATACAAGCAAGATTGTTAAAAAACGTCATAATTATTGGGAAAGTAAAGGCTTATATTATTTAAATTGCCCTCCTATTGTTCGGAAATGAAAAGGTTGTCAGCCACTTTCACCTCCGATTTGGCTTCAGGAGAAACCTATTAACAAGGTTAATTCCCCATCCGATAAACCTGTTAACAACTTAAATTCACCACCCAAACCATTGCCTTTTGCTGACGATCTACTCAATAAACTACGATAATAGTTCCTTCTAAATTGGCTTGTTCTAGATTAGCTCCGTTGAGGTTTGCTTGAGTTAAATCGGCATCGACCAAATTTGCCTGAGATAGATCCGCTACAGTGAGATCCGCACCGGTCAAATCGGCTTGTTCCAAATTGGCTGCTGTTAAATTAGCTTCGCTTAGATTCGCCTCATTCAAATTTGCCTGAATCATTTTTGCAACGGTTAATTCCGACTGACTCAAATCGGCATTATCTAAAATTGCCCCCTCTAAAACAGCACCTTCTAAAATTGCACCGCTCAGGTTAGCACCGATCAAGTTAGCATCAGTTAAATCGGCTCCATTTAAATCTGCTCCGCT
Organism: Kamptonema sp. UHCC 0994; assembly: GCF_029167235.1. Taxonomy (GTDB): domain Bacteria; phylum Cyanobacteriota; class Cyanobacteriia; order Cyanobacteriales; family Microcoleaceae; genus Kamptonema. Next base: position 46,795 of record NZ_JARFTR010000287.1, read on the forward strand.
CAAACTAGCAGCGCTTAAATTGGCACCATTTAAATTCGCTCCATCCAGGATGGCATTATCTAAAATTGCACCGCTAAGATTGGCTCCTGCTAATTCAGCTTCGCTCAAATCCACCGCAGTAAAATCTCTCACACCTGCGGCATACTGCTTTATCAGTTCCTCGCTTTCCACAGACGAACGCCTCCTGCTTTCCTAGTTGCGATCAACTTGTTGCGATCAAGCTATAAATCAATAAAAATGTTAAAATTATTTTGATTTTATCAATTAAAACACTCTTTTTGTTCGAGGGTCTTCTATCGCAAGTAGTAATTTTTAAAATAAATTTTATCACTTTAAGCCTATTGCTCAAGATAGAGTTTTAATGAATTGTTACCAATGAATTATTACCAATGTAGGCTCAGAAATAGCGAAGCTGTTATCAACCGCAAAGTAAAAAGCTAAACTCTTATCTGATAAGTGTTTCAAGCTTAGCGTACAATTTTCCCATTTGGGTACTGTGAGGGCTACCTCATTAGGGGAGTGGGGCATCTCGAAAAACCCCTGTTCCTCTCTACAATGCGGACAAGTAACGATCGCATCTTCGGCAACTCTAAACTCTTCTGCTTCAATTCCGCAGAGCGATCTGTCCATTATCCAGAAATGTTTGAGGCTATCTCCCTTTAAGTGAACAACTCCTGTGAAAATTAGGTCAGTTGCTTTTTCCCACATAATTTTTGAGACAATGGTTTTGATATAGATTTTGCCACAGTTTTTGACAGTATTTAGGATTTGGGTAGTTTGAGTCTGTTACAAAAACGGTTAATTAAGAATATCATTAATATGTGAGAGTTTCTGCTGTAAAGCTTGGCGCAATTGTACAAGTTGTTCTGAGTTAGCAGAAGCCATCACCGTTGGTGATAATTTTTCTACATCTCTGAGAAGGGCTGTTACTTGTTTGGATTCCGTCGATTCCTTGGATTTATCTGATTTGAGGTATTTAGCCTTGATTTGCCCCACCAACTCGCGAGTCTTCGCTACCGTCAAATCTTGCTCAATCACTTGGTTAGTCGCTTCAATCCTTTCCTTCGTGGCCTGACGCTCTGAAGTTTTTAAAGTCTTCGCAGATAAAACCGTCAGCGCCAAAGCGTGTGCTCCTTTTAGACCTTGCTCTCGAATTGCTGCTTTTAAATCCTTGGGCATAGACAACATCGGCATCAAGTTAGCCTTTACCGAAGCCGGATTTAAAGCTAAATCCAATAAAGCTAACAACAATTTTTCCTCTGTTTCACTGACTCCCAACCGTTTCACTCCCTGCTGCTGTTCCTCTGTCGCAGCCGTTACTAGGGCAGTCAGTTGATTAGCCAGCCCTGAGCGCTCCAAACGGCGCAACACTGTTGAGAGCACTGTAGGAATTTCTTCATTCTCAATTCCCGTGTTCGTAGCAATTTCTTTGACAATTGCCTCAGCTTTGTCTAAGGAGTTAAGGTCTTCATGGTGGATGAAAGTTAATAATGCTTTGCGGTGCAAATCCGATGGCATGGGCGCACTAACAGCCCGCAGCGTTTTCCAGCCTAAGATTTTGGCTGCTTCAAAGCGGCGCTGTCCGTCCCAGAGGAGATAGCGATCGCCCTGGGCAATAACTATCACTGGTGCAATTTGCCCGTCTTTTTCCATACTGTGCGCCAAAGTTTGGATGCTTTCTTGGGTAATGGTTTGTCGAGGTTGATAGGGATTTGGGTCAATCTGCTCTACGGCAATCTCTTGTTCGCCCGACTGTGCTAAAAGCTGCTCTCGCAAAGTGGCGATTTGTTGCTCCAATTCTGGAGACTGAGCCTCACGCAGCTTCTCTACTTCTGCTTGCAATTCGGCAATGCGATCTGCTTGTTCGGTTGCTTGATAAGCACCGGAGAAGCGATCGCCAATTTTAGGAAGATTTGCCATTATGCTTTTCCTTCCTGAGCTAACGCAACAATATCATTGACAATGGTTTTGAAATCCTTACAAGCTGGGTGAGCTGGGCGATATTTGGATAAAGGCAAGCCGTTGGCGCTGCAATTTTTGAACTCGGCTGAATCTCGAATTTGTGGGTACAATTTCACCTTTAACTTGGCTGCAATTTCAGGGAGTTCTTGTAAATATTGTCGGTGAATAGCACGGCTCTTATCATACAAGCTAGGAACAAGCCCAAGAATAGGCGGACGCGGTTCCAGCATCAAATCTTCAGCCGTGCCGATTAACCACTGCACTAAGTCTGCTACCCCAGACACGGATTTCATCTCTAGTTGGATGGGTACTAACAATCCTGTGCTGGCGGCGATCGCATTCTCGCAGATGATGCCTAGCGTCGCGGGGCAATCCAAAATTACTAGGTCATGAGGCAGAGGATACGCTTTCAATCGGTCTGCTAAAACATACTCTCCACGTCTGCGAATCACTAGGTCGCTGGCTAGTTGTGCCATGCTTGGATGCCCTTGGCACACTTCGATACTGGGATTATCCCAAACTGATACCAGCGGCCACTTGCCATCAAAGTCTTTAGCAAGCACTTGAACGATGCTATTTTCCGTGTTGGCAGCAGGCAAGCCACAAAATACATCTAACGAGCGCTGTGGATCTAAATCCAAAATGGCTACTTTCACCCCTCGCTGGCTGACTTCTTGAGCTAAATGCACTGCTAGCGTGGTCTTGCCTACGCCTCCTGCATTTGCTAATATTCCTATAACAACTTTCTGTTTACGCATATTCATTCAATGACTGTCGGATTTCAATATACGACGAACATAGGTATCTCAACAAAAACGCTGGTATATTGACTGTCGAATTTTAATATACGACAAACGAGGTTATTTCAACAAGAGCCTGACACATTGACTGTCGGATTTTGATATGCGACAAGAGGAAGGCTAAGGCGAATTATTGGTGAGTGCCGATGAAGCTAGCGTTTTATTGCACTAACGAGCCTTACATAAGTATTTTAAGTAATTCAGCAACATTATCTCATCTCAGTTCTCGGCTCAATGCCATAATGACAGACAAGAAATGAGCAAGGGAGCGGAAAGGATGAGGAAGAATTATCAATGGGGAGCGATCGCTTTGATTGCAGGGGTTTTGAGCGGGTGTCTCCCTCAGATAGCTCCGCCGCCTTTACCACCATCCCCACCCCCTCAAGTTGCACCACAAAAACCCGCAGCCGCCGCGACGAATAACCCTAACTTGCTCCTGGGCAATCCCAGTAATGCCGCTCCTAATATTGCAAGCAGCGCTAACAATTACCTGATGGTGAAACCTCAGTACACCATGAGCTACAACAACAAAACTCACACTGCCAACTGGGTTTCGTGGCAACTCAATAAATCATGGATTGGGCCGGCTGACAGAAAAAATGACTTTCGGCCCGATGACTCCCTCCCCGCTGGTTGGTACAAAGTCCGACCTGGTGACTACATGGGCAGCGGTTACGACAGAGGCCACGTTGCCCCTTCTGCTGATCGCACTCGCAATGAAGCCGACAACTCAGCCACCTTCTTAATGACCAACATGATGCCGCAAGTTCCAGAACTCAATCGCGTTGTCTGGGGTGATTTAGAGGATTACTGCCGTCAATTGGTCAGTCAAGGCAAAGAGCTTTACATCATCGCCGGGCCAGTTGGTAGTAAGGGCGCGATCGGCAAAAAGGAAAAGATTAACGTGCCGGCAAAAACTTGGAAAATCATTGTAGTGCTGGATAGACAAGGCTTAGGGGTGCAGGGAGTTACAGCAGGCACAAGAGCGATCGCGGTGGAGATGCCCAACGATGCCAGCGTTAAGGGCAAGGGCTGGAAAAGTTTTAGGGTGTCAGTGAAACAGGTTGAGAAAGATACAGGACTAAATTTCCTCTCAAATGTGCCGCCAGCAATTCAGCAAGTGATTGAAAGCAAGGTTGATAGTCAGTGAACGAGTCTCCACTACAAGTTACTCGCTTTCGCTACAGACAAACTTTTGAATTCACTGTCACAGAATGACTGCCCAGATTTCCTAAAAGCTTTACAGGGCAAAGCAAATCAAGGTTAGTTAATGTCAGGAAGGTTTCGCCACCAGCAAAATGCAATTTTGAAATACTTTTGCTATGAAGTTTTAAAAAACCAAGTTTGGTGGTGGCAAAAAAATAGAAATACTAACAAGATTAAATAAGCGATTCCCTCACCAGGAACCTGTGCAATCCAAGAAAGGCGAGAATACTGGCGATGACCAGCGCAGTGGAAGGCTACTCTCTACCCGATAGCCACGATCGAGGTGGAAGCGAAACAATCGCTCTGCTCCCTCGTAATCATTAATTTGAGGCCCTTCCCAAATCACTTCGGCTGTGCCTGTGAGATAGAGCGGGTTGCCTCGATCGAAATCCACAAAGAGTAGTCCTGCATTGGGATTCAACTCTAGGTTGCCAAAGGTATTAAACTGACAATTACCAGAGAAGTCAGGAACGGTTAGCGTACAGTCATCATCGAGCCGCACAAAGCCTGGTTTGCCGCCGCGATGAGAAACATCCACCCCGCTAGCAATGCCTGCCGATGTATTTTGATAAGCGGTGGCAATGAAGAAGGTATCAGCGGCAGCAATCGTGGCACGTTCTTCCGATCCAAGCATTTGGAATTGATGGATCGATTGCGGCGTTGCTGAATCTTGTTCAATTAGCTCAAACATCCGAGTTTGAATATATTTGGGACAGTTGCCAAAGCTTTGTCCCACTTGCACTTCAAAGCGATCCGAGTCAATTGCTGTGACAGTACCGTTCACACGATTGCGACGGCGGGTATGGAGCTCAATTCCAAGCAAGCCGATATCGATGCCATCGGCAAGATTATTTGTGAAAGGATCGCCAAAGAGGGGTTTAGCAGCAATCTGTAATATCTGATCGTCGGGCGTTGATAAAAATCCCGGTTTCCCTACCAGAATGGAAGCCCAGGGGCTGCCTGTCACATCCACCGTGCCCACGATTATGTAAGGAAGTTGGGGGAAGAACTGCCGAAACTGATCGGGCAGGTATTCCCGAATCATTTGTCGTCCTTGCCTATCCATCTTCGCCTGCGTACCCATTCGCCCTTGAATTGCTAGTTCACCCGCATGAAACGGCGATTCGGTTCTTGTCCAGCCTGGGATTGCCATGTGTTACCTCTGTTTTTAAGCTATGTTGGTTCACCTACAGTCCTGGCATTGGGATATAGCCGGGGAGTTGTTTGATGCGATCGATCCAGGTCAGGACGTTGGGATAGGGTGCGAGGTCGATCTTGCCATCGTTCGCCAGAGCAACGTAGGGAAATACTGCGATATCAGCAATCGTGGGGCGCTCGAATTCTAACCAGTTGCGCGTACTCAAATGTCGCTCTAATTGAGTCAGGATATTCTCTGCTTGCTGGTGCGCCCGTTCGATATTGATACTGGTAGCCCCAAACAAATAATAAAGTCGGGCATTTTCGGGGCCTTGGCGAATTTCTCCAGCAGTTGTCGATAGCCAGCGAACAACTTGAGCCAACGGGAGCGCATCCAACGGCAGCCAACTATCGCTGCCATACTGCCGTGCCAAGTACACTAAAATAGCTTGAGCATCAGCTAGTTTGGTATCGCCATCAATCAACAAAGGAACCTGTCCGAATGGGTTAAGTGCCAAATATTCCTGCGATTTATGTTCGCCTTTCATTAAGTTTACTTTTACCCATTCATATTCAATGTTTAACAGTTCCAGCAATAGTCTTGGTTTGTAACTGTTACCAGACATTTCGTGACCGTAAAGCTTAATCATGATGTTTCTCCTTTTGAGTAAACAGGATTGATTTAGGGCTGCCACATTCCCTAATTCATATATTCAGACTTACGCCATGTAGCCATCATAGTTTGATACCGTTCACAAAAGCCGTGAGAATTACAGCCCTGATAGACATGGAAAGTTAATGCGGAATTGGCAATCGCGCTAATCTTTCGGCTGTTCCTGCACGAACTGCTGCACTGGATTCAGTTCCAACATCCCGCGCTCTATTCTCTCTAGTAATTCCGATTGCGACAAGTTCATGGATTTAGCGATCGCATCCAATCCCGCTCCACTGTACCAGGCCCACTATGATTGTTAAAATCGGTTGCGGTGTAGCCAGGGTCAACTACGTTTACCTTATACTGCGTATCATGTAGTTCGTATTCTAAACCAATACTTTTATTGGCTCCGGTGATTAGTGCTTTTTTCATAATATGATATTTTGCTAGGTTGAAATATTTCATCAATGTGGGAATTAGCGACTAGAATTCAACAATTATTGCATTTCGCTATTGACGGGGATTGACCGAAGTTTTTACATCGATCGGTACAACCAAAGGTCTTTTGCTATTAACACCCTCAATTCGATAATGGACAGTGCTAGTTCGCGATGGACAACAAAGGGCATCTTGTCTGGAATAACGGGCAAATTGAGCGCTCAGCTCCGCAGAACTTTTGATATCAGTTTGAAACAATGAGCCATCGCTTCTAGCATTCATCAAATTGGGGGAAGTGGTTCCAGCAAACACGCCGTTTACGAACACAAATTCTTGATAGCCAACAGGTCGGCACATTCCATCAAAACCAGTCTGTCCTTTGATAAGCGATACGCCACCCCTGTTTTTCCCCTCACCGCGTACATTGTACAAAGTCCAACCTGCTGATTGTACTGTTCGTTCTTCTGGAGCGGCAGCATTGCGGATTTGTTGCTGGCAGCGGGTGTCTTGGGCAGAAGTATTGTTAGGAGCTTTGGGAACGGCGGCTCCGGGTTTGTTCCAATTCGTCAGAGGTTTTTGTTCCAACCACGAACTGTTAGATCGTTGACCCAAAACAGTTGTAGCAACGGCTAATGGAGCAAGTGCAAGCACTAAACCAATTGGATAAAGTATTTGAGTTTTCATCTCATTATTTTGCAGTTTAAGCAGCGGTTTCTAAATTGACTATGAACAAAATTACCCAAGGTTGCCGTACCAAGGGCTGTCCTCAGTTTATCAAATTAGTGGCGGCACTATAAAATCTGATTGAAAAGCGCTACAAAAGGTTGCTGTCGCAGCAGAAGTCTATTGCGAACAGTTCTGGTTAGCCTGAAAATGACCCGCAAAGTATTGAGGAGAGAACAGGCGATCGCTTAACCAAGCAATACAGCAAGCGACCGCTTTTTGGGTTAGCAACCAAATTCAACCTTTCATGTATACTTTTAGTTAGTTGGGATGAAAGATATTGTTTGTCAATCGCACGTTCGGAGCTTTCCCGGTTAAAGAGCTGTTTTAAAAGTTATCAACCAAACAATCGAATTAACAGCCAACAAAAAGGTATAAAAAATATAGATTGATGGAGCGCAGAGGGCTCTCCATAAAGAAGGCATTTTCAGTGTTTTTAACGAGCCGAGTGGGTGAACCAGGCCTGACGGTATAGAACGGCTATTAAAACTTTCATCTAAAGCGCTTTCATTATTCAAGAATTCGGTAAGGGCATGGGTTCTTTGCATATAATAAAGTTGCACCTTCCAGTAGGTAGCTTCTAAGAACCAAAAACCAAAGATTATAATGTATCCCAGCGGAACCAACGCATCTATTTTGCTGGCAAACGCCCAACCGATCAGCGCTACCCAAATGGTAATTGCCGCAGTTTTTAATTGCTGCAAAATTGTACTGAAGTTAGCTATTTTTTTCTCTAGTTCCTCTGCCCCTTTTTGCAGCATTGCTAGCTGAAATTCAAATCGATCCATGTTTGTTATTGTTGATGTGCAGCAAGTCTAGTTTTCATATAGCCTAAGTTTCCACCAGCTTCGTCACTAGCCCCGCCCAATCTCCAGCGGGAGTAACGCCAATAATGTAAGCATCAATATCGCGATCGCCTACTTTCCACACTTGAATCTGTGAGAGGTTCTGTTTCAACACGCTAACTAATTGCCGGAACCGCTGCACAGTTTCTTTCTCCTCATCATCGTGCCAGTTTTCTTCTTGAGTGGCGATCGCAAAGAATTTGTCAATGTCCACCACCTGCACGGGGGCGTTAGGCGGATGTCCTGTCAGTTGTAAAAGTTGCGCCGGGGTGAGAGGTTGTCCCTCTGCTTTCCAGCGAACAACCTCAAAGGGCGCGTCAGATTCACTGAGAAAAAGCAGACCTTCGGAAGCTTGGGTTAGTTGGGCGGTGATGATGGAGTCAGTCATGTGTCTCAATTGTCAGGCTTATGATAGCTTAATCCTTTTCACTTGCTAGAATTATTCAGATCCCATAAAAATTTAGGTATTCTATAGCTTTTGTTCAAGTTGAGATTTAAGCCGAAGCACTATGTTTTCATAGCGATCGCAGGCATTCTGCTGGGCATGGCTGGGGCAACCGCTTACGATGTCTACCGCAAGCGAGAGGGTTGGTGCGTGAGGGCGCGACCTGATGGGAACCTCTACACTCGATACGGAAGAGAGTGCGAACTCCCTTCTTCCCCCTAAGCACGAGCGCTTTCCTTCTTTTCAAACAGATTTTAAGATCGCGTATAGGATGATAATAATGCGGCTTGTCACTTCCCTTCACTCCCAAGCATTTTGTAGTTCTAAGCCTATTCAGGAAATTGCTTTTAGTCAATACTCTTTTCCTTACTATAACCAAGTTCGCCAGAGTCTTGAAAAATCTCTCCAAGATTATCCAGTATTACCCTTGAGAAAAGCTAAAATTTCTGATTATCTCAGAGTTCATACCCATGAATATCTCCGAAAACTTGCCCTAAAAGCTCTTGGTAAACCTTTGGACAAAATTAGCTTATCCTTACCAGAATTAAGCATTGAGTGTCAAGGCTTAGAATACTGTTTACCAGGTTATTTATATGGTTTAGGAGGAATGCTGGAAGCGATTGACCAAATGAAACAAGGGCTCGTAGAACGTGCTTACTGTTTTAGTATGGTTGGACATCATGCTCACAGTAACTGGGGGCATGGCTATTGTCTCCTCAATCCTCTTGCTGCTGCGGCTCGATATGCTCAGCTTCAGGGATTTGAAAAGGTTCTGATTATTGATTGGGATATTCATCATGGTGACGGAACTCAGGAAATTTTTAGCAACGATTTCAGTGTCTATTGCATTAGTATTCATAGTGCCGTGGATCTCTACATGGCTAAAGCCTCAGACTTGAAAGCTGGAACTACAGATGCGGCTGTTGCGGTTGGACACTGTAACATTCCTATTATGACTAAATCTTTTCCAGTTGAAGTTTTGCAAGAGGAGGGTATAACTGGGAAGTTCTACTCTGGAGATGAAAGTATTGATGCTTTTCAGCAAGCTTTAGAAAATGTGCCGTGGCGACCTAATCTAGTCGCTATTTTTTCGGGTTATGATTCGCATAAAGATGATTGTGGAGAACGTACAACAGGCTGGACAAATGATGACTTCTGTAAACTAACTGAAATTGCTTTAGATTTTGCCAAAAGATATGGATGCCCAGTGCTCTCTTCTCATGGAGGTGGCTATAGACTGCCAGTAACAGTGTCAGCAGCAAACGCTCATGTCAGGACTTTAGCAACATATATTTAAGATTCTGCTGCTTTGCTCTTTCTGCTAAAAGTTAAATGCCCCCATTTTTAATTTGGCATTTTTAATTCCTAAGAGCGATCGCCACCTTTCATCGCAGCGTATCAATAATTCGTGCGCCAAGCTTTTGACAAGACAAGCTCCAAGCAAGATTCTAGCTTAGAAGATTTCCATGAGATACAAAAATCTCTCGACCAACAGCGGTGGTTGCTCATTATTGATGAAAGCCACGAATTTAGGAATCGCTTCAAGCAAGACCTTTTTAATATGAAAAAGCAACCTTCAGAGCGGCAAGCTTTTATTCGCCTGCGGGAGTTCTGTAAAAAAGGAAAAGAAAATCTTAAGGTTTTACTGTTAACTGGTTCTCCTTATGCTAGGGATATTGAGAATATTAACAACCAATTATTTCTGCTGCCTCACACCGCTGAAAGTCATGCCTTATTACCGGATTATGTCGATGATGCGAGGGCTTGGAAGGTCACGAACGCTTCGGAGTTCGTCCAGCTCCCCGTAGCCAGCCAGCTTACCACTCCTCACGTTGCTAAATATTACGGTCAGCAAGAAGGGCAAGATATTTATATAAAATTTGGGGAAAACAGCCGCTACATTCCCAAAGTAAAGTTACACACTATAATATTCCCTCTTATTTTTGATACAGAACTCACGGACGCTATTCTTAACGGCTGCTTTGACGTAAATTCCCGGAACCCTATGTTTCGAGAAGTATTTAAACGAGCTGTAAAAATTGCGTGGGCTAGCTCTCCTCTCTCTCTTCAAGGAGTATTAGAAAGGGTGAGCGATACGCCGGGAGGAAGCAACGCTTATGAGTTAGATAAACTTCAATTTACTTGGAGTCGGCAACAACGGCAGTCGGTGCTGAAGCCGCTGATCGACCAGTTAAAAAAATTCGATGAAAGTTCTGACGTAAAACTGCAAGCTTTATCTAGCATTATTCAAAAAGCTCAAACTAATTCTCAAAAGATTATTATTTTTTGCGAACGCCATGCCACCGTTGTCTACCTCCGTAATTCCTTAAAAAAACTGCTTCCTTCTTTGCAAATAACCGCAACTATCGAGTCTAACAATGATTCTCAAAAACTTGAGATGAAAGAGACAAAAGAAATAGAAAAGTTAATTAAGCAATTTGCTCCAATTGCCAACGCAGCGGAGGGAGAATATGAAGAAACTTACGACGTTTTTATCTCGACAGATGCTCATGGTGTTGGTGTCAATATGCAAGATGCCTCAATTGCGATCAATTATGATATTGATTGGACTCCGATTGGGCCGACGCAAAGAGCAGGTCGAATTTTACGGTTTTGGCATTTGCCCCGTACTATTGAAGTTTATGCTTTTGTTCCGACTTTAACTTCACAAACAAATCTTCAGTATGATTTAGTTGAAATTCAGAAAAGATGGAAAAATTTAATGGTTCGCCATCAAGAATCAAGCAAGCTGATTGATTTGCCCGTTTTAACAATTGACCCTACTCAAGAAATTAATTTAACTGAAATGGCTTCTAGAACTACCATTCAATCTGGTGAACTAAACTTGGAAGCCTTGGCGGATGCCGATATTTCTCCTTACTATCAACATACTGCTCAACTGCAACTTAACCGCAGGTACGCTGAAGGTATTGCCGATGATATAGTCAGCGCTAAAACTTATTCAGGAGAAACCCATTCTGTTTATATCCTGCTTTTACACAACAAAGAGTATTATGGAGTTTTTTACAATCCCCTTAAACTAGAATTACGTGAGCCAAACATTGTTAATATTTTAGATGTAATTGCCTGTCATGAGGAAACTGAAATTGCTAATGTCGATTACGATGAAGTTGAGAAATTGAGCCATTCTTGTATCCAAGCTTGGTGTGAAAAACACAATGCAAAATGGGAAGATGTCGAACGGATTTGTGTACTGTACCTCAAGCCAGAAAAAGTAGGAGATGATTTGGCAGATTTATTTACTTAATTTTTCTGGATTCAGCCTCCGGCACATTGTGATAAAATGGAGTTTCGATCTAACAGTGCTGAGAGTGCAGTGGTGGTGTAAGCATTGGCAACAAGCAGGGTACAAGCCTCTCAGATTCTGGTCGCGGTGTATATTTTCTCGTTTATGCACGGTGATGCCTAAAGTAATAATGCTGCGATACCACGAATATGACCCCATGCCCGCTCAAACTTGAATGCCCTCTTACTCCATGCCCAAACGTGAGGGAATGCAGACGAGTCATGTTTTCTATTGCGCTTGACCAGTTGGAATCTGTTGATACAGCAGAATCCGCACAAGAATACAATAATCCCTACTCTCTTGATTCTGAAGCTAATTGGTGTCCGCCAGGGACAAGGTTTATTAATGGGGAATTGGTGATTATTCGTGAGTAATGAATAAACCTGTAATAACTTAGAAATAGCTACTTTATTCTTCTACTGTAAATCAGTTAATAATTGTTGCAATTTGTTGATTTAATTTCTCTAGGAAGGCTTCGTCATCATTACTAAAGCTATTTTGCCAACATTCGGGGGCTTCCGGCCAGTTTTGGGGATTGTAAGGCGGAAACTGCCCCGGCTTAATTTTATTTACTAACTGCACAACGCCAATTATCTTTTCATCAGCGGTGAAAATTGGCATTACCAAGAAACTACAAACTCTATAATTTGTTTTTTTTATACTACCCATTTCTGAGTTTCTCATTTCTTCATTTTCGGGATGCTCGTACCAATCGAAAGGAATATTGAGAGTTTTTTGAGATTCTATAACTTGCCCAGCAAATCCAGCAAACTGTGAGATTCTTACTTCTTGGATTTTATTGGAAATGGAGACTTTCGCGCATAGCTGCTGACGGCCATCATCTAGTACCCAGAGAGTAGCGCGATCGCAATTTAACAATAGTTTCAACCGTTCTTGTATCTTAACATGAGCCTCTTCTTCTAAACTTTCTATATCCCAGAAGGGAGACTTCAGATATTTTTGATATCCCTGCAATAACAAACTTCCCAAATCATCCGGGTGGGCACTGGCTCCCATTTGAACCAAATTCTGAACGAGTGGCGGATTCTTCCATAAATTCCAATTATTTCTGAGCCACAATCCTAAAGAAAAATGATAATCCTCAATAGAATCCTCCAGCAATTTGAGTTTCACGACGACTGATAGCATTTTGTCCAACTCGGTAATCGCTTCTTCTAAGTTGACCGGAATATAAACCCCTGTCGGTGAGTCGGGGTCGGGAGTGGCGTTAATTCGATAGCTTTCATTGGTTTCTGGAGTCGGGACTGGCGTTACTTCGATAACTTCTGTTGGTTTCTTCATCATTTTCCTCAATCGCGTTCTTATGGATTTTCAGAACAGAGATAATCGGCTCGTAGTAAAGCTTAACATGGTATGCTACTCGCACTGTCACAGTTGAGATTGTATCGACCGGGGCTAAACTTAAGTTTGTTGAACAATTTTTCTCTTCAGGCTTTATCAACAAATAACGCGATTGCCTCACAAGATTTATTAACTAAAATCCCTAGCTTTTTTTTAAATGGCTAGGTGTAGCGGCCTGTGATCTGCTGTAATACTTGCTCAAATTCCTGCACCATCCAGTTATGATTTGTGGTTCGATAAATGGGGAGCAGCGCTTGATAAAACCATAAACTAGACTCTTTTCCGACCTTAAAATAAGTCCATACTTCCTCACCATATTGATGTAATGAAGCCAAAAGAGACTTAGCATTATGCAGTTTATCTGCCAGAGAAACCAATCGCACTGAAGGTGAAGCGATTTCCAATTGATACAGATAGCGCTGTTTGCGTTCCATCCAAGGAGGTTTGGGAAGTGCTTCGGATTCGGTACATCCTTTAATGATTTCCAGAACTTCTGCACCAAATTGTTGACGAATTTCTGCTTGAGTTTGAGGGCCGCCTTGGTCTTCTAAGCTGTCATGTAATAAGCCAGCTATGGCTTCAGTTTCATTACCCCTAGCTTCTAATACTAATGCTGCTACTGAGAGCAAGTGGGCAATATAAGGCGTGCCATCAACTTTGCGAAATTGTTTGGCGTGTAAGCGAGTGGCATACACTAAAGCTAATTCAAATTTATCTGTGAGGATGGGTGATTTCATGGTTGAATTAATTAAGGTATAATCGAGCTTCTTCTGCTACTTCTTGAGCCAAACTCTGCCGCAATTTCCAAGGAAAAATTACTTCGCCCTTGGGTCGCCAAGACCGCAAACGTAGCCCAACATTCGTATCCCCGTCGCGATAATTAACTCGATAGTAAGCATCCTTTGGTGAACGAGATTGAAGAATTGTTAATAACTCATGACGATGTGGGGCATTGGTAGTTTGTTGTTGAATGAATCGCCATGCCTGTTGATAAGTAAGTGATTCAAAAGTTTCGTGGCGAAAGGTTTCTTGAATGTAGCGCAGGTTAAATTCGCGCTCAAATCGTAATAGCATCCATTTAGGTTCGAGGTAGAAATCAAAGCCCCAAGCTTGAGCGATTTTTTCTTCAATTACATCGGGTTGAGGTAATTGCTTGGGGTAAGCTTGATTTAAGCAATTAGGAAGGTGAGGCTCAGTCCAATCTAATTGTTGCATTTTAAGAATGCGGTCTAGGCGATAGTTGTACCATTCTCCTTGTTGGGTAGGTGTTTGTCCAAAAGCACAGAGATAAACTGCCCGTTGCACGTAGTAGATACAAACAGGATAAACAATACATTCAATTGTTTGTCCCATTCTGGCACTTTGATAAAGTAATTGAATGGGGGGAACGGGGTTAATTTCCCATAATTTGCACAATTGATCTTGCCAATCATCGACTAAATCCAGGGTGTCTTTAGAAATTACATAATCAACGTGCAAGAAAAATCGCTGTACTCCGCGTACTTCTCTGGAGTTTTGGGCGATGTTTGCTAGTTCTGGATGCAGGAAATTTAAGGGATATTGACTACTTTTTATGGGTGCTGAATCCTGATGGTTTTCTTCTGGATATTGGGGAAGTTGGGAGACACGATGATAGCATTGCTGTCGATATTCTAGCCACCCTAATTCTGTTAAAATTTCTAAATCTCCTTGAAGTGTCCGACGAGTGACACCAAATAATCGCTTGGATAATATTTGATCTAATTGAGGTACGGAATCGTGGGCTAATAAGGCTTGTCGCCACTGAGTTGCTGAAACTTGGCTATTAAACAACCAGTCGGCGGTGGTTTTTGCACAGGGACAATGGCAATCGTGTAGGTGGGGAATGGCTTCGCCTTTGGGATGGCTGGAAGTAAAAAAGGCATCGCGCCAATTGTAATAGGTAAAGGGGCGATCGAGGTCGAGGGAGGTTTGGCGATCGCCATAGATGGTGGAAAGCCATACCCAGAGACGAATGGCCCGCAGTAGATTTTGTTTGAGTGACCCCCTTGCTAACCATTGCAGTAGGGGAATGTGGGGATGTGCGCGGAATAGGATGTCTGACATTAGCGCTAAGGGAAAAATTTAATTTCAGTTTAATCTTAGTTGGAAATGGTGGCTTCCAGGTAGGTGTATGATGGGTTTATTCCTAAAAGTGATAGACCGATGACTACTTACAAAATTGACCTGGAAAGCGATGTACTGAAAGTAAACTTTGGGGAACCCGCACAAAATGACCAAATTGTGCGAGATGTGGCGGTGAGGTTAGAGGAAATGACGGAGACGGGAGAATTGAAGGGGGGAGTGTTGCTGAAAATCAATGGCCCAGCTTCGTTACCGGTGGCTTGCGTGTTGACTCATAAGGTGGCTCATCTTTATGGGGCTGTTAGTGTTTTCGATCCGAAAATCGGCAAATACGTAATTTGTATTACTCATAATCCAGCTTATAAGATTGGCGATTTAATTGATTAATTAAGGTGAGGGTTGACGTTATGAAAGTTGTGCTTTGTGGGCCGCCTCATTCTGGTAAATCTTGTTTAAGGGAGGGGTTGAAACAGGCTATTATGGCTATACATCGAGGAGGGAAAGCACCCTATCCTTATTTTATCACTGGTTGTCCAGATGGTGAGGGTTCTTGGTATATACAAACAGTCCGTAATAATCCCGATTTAGCTGCACGGTTAAAGAGGGAATATAAAGCTAAATTTACTTTAGCTTTTGCTGAAAAAATAGCTTTTGATGTGAAGAATGCGAGTTTACCTTTAACTCTAATTGATGTTGGGGGAAGGATTGATGGAAAGAATAAAATTATTATGGAACACGCGACTCATGGGGTTATTTTAGCTGGGGATTTGGGTAAAGTTGGGGAGTGGGAAAGGTTTTGTGGGGAGTTGAATTTGAAAGTTATTGCGATTGTTCATAGTGATTATGAGGGGAAGTTTGATGCGATTGAATGTGAGTCTCCTATACTGAGGGGGAGTGTTCATTATTTGGAACGGGGGGAGGATGTTTCGCAGCGTCCGATGGTGCAAGTTTTGGCGAGGGTTTTGGTGGGATTGAGTAATGGGGGGTGAGGGGGCGCGATCGCTTTCTGTAGCCTGAGTAATTGTTATAATTTAGTAAAAATTTAGGGGAATCTATGAGCAGTAACAATGGTAATGATTGGGAAGATCATCAAGTAGATCATCTGTTTTTGCTGGTTGGGGAGAATCCTTTGCCGAATTATGTGGCGGCGAGACTACTAATCAAACCTAAAACAGATCAAGAAAAACAGAAAAATCCTAGCATTGTTTATCTTGTTCACACTACAAAGACTGCTGGTGACGATAAACCCGCAGGTCTTTTAGAAAAAGAACTCAAAAAACATAACATCACTATCAAACAGATATCTCTGGGTGATGATGAGTCTGATGGAGACAAAATTAGAGCCAAAATTAAAGAGAAAATTCAACCCAAAGGAAAACCTCCTTTACAGGGAAGACTAGGCTTAAATTACACAGGCGGTACGAAAGCAATGGCAGTACACGCCTATCAAGCATTCCAAGAACTTCAGCTTACTGATCCTGTATTTAGCTATCTTGACTCTCGTAAATTAGCCATGCACATTGATGGCAAAGACAAACCTATCCCAGTTGATCTAGCGTTATCACCTGCACCGAAATTAGAGATAATTCTGGGATTGCATAATCTATCTTGGAAAACAGATCCAATTCGTCAATCTCAATTACCAGATATTGCTGAAGCATTTGCCAAATTACATCTAAATTCTGATTTAGCGAGAACATGGAGAAAATGGTGCGATGGAGTATTTAAGTCATTGAAAAATACCCAAGGTTATTGGCGACAAGATAGTGAGTTTTCTAACCCACCTCACCTGAAATTATCGGTGACTACACCCGTAAATGTTACAGTTCCCAATGAAATTCAAGAAATATTGAGAAAGGAGTTGGGTTGGGCTTTGACGGATGAACTTAGCTTAACAATTGCTAAAGACAAAGGTAGATTTACTACTTTTGGTGATGTTTGTCAATGGTTGGATGGGGGATGGTTAGAAGATTATGTATTATCGCAAGTAGAGAAAATAGCGACAAAATACTCTCTGCATGATTCGATTATGTCTCTCCATATTAAAGATCCAAGAAATCCTAACAGGCCAACCGATCAATTTGAATTTGATGTTGCCTTTTTAAGAGGATATCAACTTTGTGGGATCTCCTGTACTACCAGTCCTGACCACAAGAAGTGTAAGCAAAAGCTGTTTGAAGCGCAATTGCGAGTTCAACAATTAGGGGGTGATGAAGCAAGAGTAGCGTTAGTGTGCTGTGATGACTTACCCAGTGAGTGGTTAAAAAAGGAACTAGATTTTGTTGTAGATGATAGTAAAATAGAAGTTTTTGGGAGACAAGACTTAGAGCCAACTAAATTTGCTAAAAAACTTGATTTGTGGATTTTTAGGAATGCTGGCAAGTGACAAAACTATATATTCGGCAATATGCCGATTATGCGACCGCCTAAATCAACAATTTTTTAGGAATGAAAAATGACTGAATATACAGCTACAATTATTGACACAACTGGGATTCAACCTTATATTTTTGGGAGTAACCGCCTCCGAGAAAATATTGGTGCATCTTTCTTAATTGCAGAAGCAACAAAGCAATGGGTTAAAGAAGCTTTGACCGATCTGGGTAAACCTTTTTATTTTCCCGATCCTGAATTATCTGAACAGGGTCAGGAATCACAGCCTGAACCAAATGCCAAGCCGTATATTGAAGATGGGAATTTAGTAGCCGAAGTTATTTATGCAGGTGGAGGTAATGCAGTTTTACTCTTTACATCCCATGATGATGCTGTAGATTTTACTAAAATTTTAAGTTGTCGAATTTTGAAGAAAGCACCAGGACTTAACCTAGTTGTTGCTCACAAAAAATTTGATTTTGATGATCAAGAAAGACAACTAAGACAAGTTATTGACGACTTAATGAAAAATGAAATGGAAGCTAAAAAACGACAACGGATTCCCTCTGTACCCTTGTTAGGATTAGGTGTAACAGCCTCTTGTAATTCAACTCAATTACCCGCCATAGGAACTAGCGATCAATTTGATTCACCTAAAGAGGATAAATATTGGGTTTCTACAGAAGTTAAGTACAAACTAAAAAAGGTCAATGACGCTAATAAAAAGCTGAACAACTTTTTTGAAGGATTTGTCCCCGAACTTTATGAATTTCCGCTTCGGGCTGATCATTTAGGTAGAACTCAGGATGAATCTAGTTATGTGGCTGTTGTTCATGCTGATGGGAATAGTATGGGCGATCGCTTTCAAAAACAAAGTGAAACAGCATCAACCAACCGAGAATATATTACCAAAATGCGCGAGTTATCTTGGAGCGTTAATAAAATAGGTAAAGATGCTTTAATAACCGTTATAAAAACACTTGTTAATTCTATTCAGCATAATTCCGAAGGTGGTTTTATTAATTGGCTTGATACAGAAGGTCAGCTATTTAGTAAAATTGAACTGAAGAAAAATCCTGAAAATGGCAAATTTTACCTACCTTTTCGTCCCCTCGTTTATGGAGGAGATGATGTCACCTTTATTTGTGATGGACGATTAGGATTAACTCTAGCGACTCTTTTCTTAAAAGAATTTGAAAAAACGGCAGCAGATGGAGAAAAATTAACAGCTTGTGCTGGAATTAGCATTGTTAAATCTCATTATCCTTTTGCGCGTGCTTATGAATTAAGTGAGTCTTTGTGTGGTAGTGCAAAGAAAATGGTACGCGAAGGAGGACGTGGATTTTCTGCCTTAGATTGGCATATTGCTGCGAGTGGTTTAATCGGTTCTCTGGGTGATATTCGTAAGCGAGAATATCAAGTTAATAGTTCTGGTTCTGGAACGGAAAAAAATCTTACTATGCGTCCTATTCGACTTAAAGGAGAAAATGAAAAATGGCAAAACTGGGATGATTTTGAAGCTGTTGTGAGAGAATTTAATATAGGTGATGATTGGCGGGATAAACGCAATAAAGTTATTGCCTTAAGAGAAGTCTTACGCAAAGGTTCAGATGCAACTCAACAATTTTTGCATCTTTACCGAATGCAAGAGTTACCCTCTTTTGAGCATACTTCTTATGATGACTTAAAGACAAGAGGTTGGGTTGATGATGGTAAAGAAGAAAGAGTTTGCGGTTATTTTGATGCAATTGAAGCAATGGAATTTTATTTTCCCTTATCAGGAGTGAACGATGAGTAATTATTTTATTAACATTGAACTATTAAGCGATACCACCTTCGGACGAGGAGATGGAGTTGCAGGCTTAATCGATCAAGAAGTTGAACACGATTCCTATGGATTTCCCTATTTGCGAGGACGTACATTAAAAGGATTATTAAGCGAAGAATGTGACAATTTATTGTGCTTAATTCCCGATCCTCAAGAACATTGGCTAAATGCTAGAAATAGCTTACTAGGTAAAGCAGGAAGTACAATAGAAACCCAGTCCAGAATGCACGTTGGTGATGCTTGCTTACCGGATGATTTGCGTAGAGAAGTCGCCAAGCAATTTGAGCTAGAGAAATATAGAGGAAAAATAACTCTAACTCCCACAGATATTCTCTCATCTTTAACCACCTTTCGGCGACAAACTGCTATTGATTCTAAAGAGGGTGTTGCCAAAGATAAAAGTTTACGTTCTAGTCGAGTTGTTTTGCGAGAACTCTGTTTTAAAGCACCCATTACTTTAAATCTAAAACCTTCCGATGATTCCCAGAAAATACTAGCTCTTTTAGCTGTTAGCGTCCTCGCATTGCGTCGCATTGGAAGTGGACGAAATCGAGGTCGAGGTCATGTTAAATGTACATTATGGCAAAGGCAAGAAAATCAAAACCCCGAAGAAATTACTACAAAACATTTACGTTATCTTGAACAGGAGACAAAAGCATGAGTGCCATTACCTTTACCCTTCATACTCAACAGCCTATATTAGCGACATCCTTTCAAGGAGATCCTAACAGTGATGTTTCCTATCCATATATTCCAGGGAGCATGATTCGGGGTGCTTTAATTGGTCGCTATCTCAAACAAAATCCCGCTATAGGGGATGATATTCTGGCTGATACTCAGGTTAGACATTTATTTTTTTCGGGTCAAGTTCGTTACCTCAATGCGTATTTAGTCACTAAGGAAGAATATCAACCTCGAAGCTTACCAACACCTCGATCTTGGTTTCAGAATAAAGGAGAAGAACCATTAGAGAAAATTTACGATCTGAGTCGGATGGAATTGTCTGATTTAGACTCTGGTATTTCACCAAAGCCAGTTAAGCAGCAGTTTTGCAGCGTTAATCATACAGATGTTATACTGTATAAAGAAGAACGTCGCATTAATATTCATAACCAAAGACATCGTAGTAAAGGTAGATCGACAGAAGCAGCAGGGGAGGTATTTCGTTATGAAGCTTTAGACGCTAATCAGCAGTTTCAATCGGTAATTTTATGTGAAGAAAAAGATAAGCAAGTTTTGGAAGAGTTACTTAAGGAAAATGATAATATTTGGTTAGGTGGTTCTCAAAGTGCAGGCTATGGACATACTAAAATCAGTGAATTTCAATTTCACGAAACTTGGGATGAAGTTGGTAAAAATCAAAGTTTAGAAAACCGAATTGAAAGTGAATATTTCCAAATTACCCTTCTGAGCGATATGATTCTTCAAAATGAATGGGGTCAATATGTTGTAAAACCACCGATCCAACTTTTAGCAGAATCATTAGATATAGAACCTGAACAATTAAAATTGCAAAAAGGTTATATGTCTAGCACTTTAATAGGAGGGTTTAATAAAAAATGGGGTTTACCTTTGCCTCAAGTTCCGGCAATCGCATCAGGAAGTGTTTTTGTTTTTAAATCTTTACTGCTTGATTTACAGCGAGTTAAAGATTTAGAGTTTTATGGGCTTGGAGAAAGAACTATTGAAGGTTTTGGACGAGTTGCGGTTAACTGGTTAAATTTAGATAACAGTACAGAATTTTCTGCTACTTTACCAAAATTTGAACCCAGTTCTACAGATCCTCCAAAACTTCCAACGGGTTCAAAATCAGCACAGTTAGCAAAAGAAATGGCAAAACGTTTATTTTGTCAAAAATTAGATGAAAAATTACGTCAGAAAGTTAGTGAATTTAACATAGAAGGAAATATCAGCAATAGCCAACTTTCTCGGCTGATGATTGTTGCAAGGAAAGCACTTAACGATCCTGAACTGGGAAATAAGCCAAATCTTCAGCAAGTTAGCGACTTACTGGGTAATTTACCATCCAATGCAAGCGATCAGTTTGAATATGCAAAAATAGGTAATCAATCACTTGAAAGACAAATTAAAGAGTGGATGTCAGGTTGGATTGATATTTCACCTGTGACAATTGCTGGAGAATCCTATGATTTAAGTCAAGATGAAAATTTAGCCCCTAAGTACACGCTACTTTTAATTATGGCAATTGCCAAAAAAGCAACTAAGGAGTAAATCAATGATTGAAAACTTACAAAGATCCGATCATCGTCGAATTACCAAACGAATTATTATTCGGGGTATTTTGATATTGGATACACCCACTTGTTTAGGAAGTGGTGATGCAGATAGTCCCACTGATTTACCATTACTCAGGGATAGTATTAGCGATCGCGCTTTGTTAACAGGTTCATCAATTGCCGGTGCTTTGCGGAACTATTTACATGAATACGAACAAGGTTATGGGAAAAGTGAAATTAGTCAAGAGTTAGCGACTAAACTTTTTGGTCATCTGTTTCGTTACGAAGGTGACGAGCCAAAGGAAGAAGAAAATCAAAGCCCTCTAATTATTGATGATGCAATTAGTAGTACAATTCCAGTGATTGAATTACGGGATGGAGTGAAGATTAAAAGTGCAACAGGTACAGCCGAAGATGGTGCCAAATATGATTTAGAATTGCTGGAAGCCGGAACAGAATTTTTACTCAATTTTGAGTTACTCATTGAAAAAGATGAAGCTGAATTAAAAAAAGCACTCGCTATTGCTTTAAAGGGATTAGAGAAAGGTGAAATTTGCCTGGGGATGAAAAAGCGTCGAGGTTTTGGTCGTTGTTATGTAGAAAAGTGGCAAGTTTCGGAGTTTGATTTACAAAAGCATAAAGACCGAATCGAGTGGTTAAAGTTTGATCACTGGACTAGGGAATTATTCAATAAAAGGAAGTCATTTGAATCAATTGTAGTCGCACTTGGAGGAGTATCGCTGAAACAACAGATTGATCAGCGCGATCGCCTTTCCATCCATGCTAAATTTAAACTAGCTACTCCTTTACTCATTCGCTCCAGTCAAGACTTAATTCAAAATAACCGATCTCCTGATGTTGTACATTTACACTCTGAAAGAAAGGGAAAACTTCAGCCTATTGTTTCAGGTACAAGTTTAGCAGGCGTACTATGGCATCGAGCCGAGCGAATTGTTAAGACATTGGGTAAAGACTTGCAAATAGTTTATGATCTTTTTGGTATAGTTGAAAGACAAAGGGCAAAAGCAAGCCGTCTAGTTATCCAAGAAAGTGTTATAGAAAATACGGCTGAATTAGTGCAAAGTCGAATCGCGATCGACCGCTTCACAGGAGGTACTTATCACGGAGCATTATTTAGTGAACAGCCTATTTTTGGACTAGAAGAAGCTGAGGAAGAAAAGAAACCCAAAAACAAAAATACTTCCCCAAAATCTCAACCTATTAACAAGAATCAACATATTGAGCTTAAACTTGAATTGCGTGATCCAAAAGAACATGAAATTGGCTTGCTGCTACTACTACTTAAAGACTTGTGGACAGGTGACTTACCTGTAGGCGGTACAAGTAGTATTGGCAGGGGACGGTTAGAGGGAATAGAAGCAACTATAACTTGGCAACAGCCAGAAAAAACAGAGAAAAAATGGGTAATCTCTCAAAACAATGGAAAGCTCAAATTAACTCAAGAGGACAAACAAAAATTAGAACATTTTGTTAGCAAATTTATGGAGGAAATGTAATGAATCAGGAGTTATGTCAGACATCAATTGAAAGTTTTATGAAACAGTCCCTTAAGGATTGGCTAAAACAGAAGGCGAAAGATCATCATTTACACTATCTATTAGCTCATGCTGAAGATGGAGTTATCTGGGGACGTTTTGATGTAGAGACTGGGGCTTTAATAACTGCTAGAGAGGTGTTTTCTGAGTGTGATTTTCCTGAATTGCGTTTAAACACTTTGCAACAATGCCGAGTGTTTGGAAAAGCAGGTGAAGTATTACTGTGGAATAGTAGTGGGAAGTGGAAATCGCGCCTCATTCTTGAAACTAAAGCATCAGAATTAATCAGTAAAAACCAAAACAAAATTGGTTTAATCCCAGAATCTCAAGTTCTTTGGGGAACTAAAGGACAAGAAAATAAAGAGTATGGCTTTACCCTGCTTTTAGATGGTTCTGAAGGATTAAAACACGCTGTACCTCTCACTGATATAAACTTTGAGAAAGATAAAGATGAGAAAATACTAAAACGTTCAGTTAGATTAGACATACATCACTACTTCTGTTATGACTCAGATGGAGTCGCTAGAATTTTTATCAGTCGTCTCGTATCTCTTAACTAAGGAAATAATTCAATGAATCCCAGACATTTACCACAAGTCAAAAGTGACCGTAAAGCAGTTGCTCCCTATAACTTTGTAGAGTTACCGAATAAAATTGTAGAGGCAGAACTTCAATGTAATGGAAAATTGCGAGATAACGATCGCTACTACCCCGATCGTCATACTGGCAAAATCAAATGTACATTAAGAACAGAATCACCTCTCTATATTCGTTGTGGTCTGACTCCAACTGATTTCTCAAACTTTAGTGATAAGCTTAATGAATATTTAACATCAGAGCAGCGCAAGACAAAAGCTGAGTTTTTTCAGTATCCCTCAAATTCCTATCCTGTTCTCCCAGGTAGCAGCTTGCGAGGAATGTTGCGGACTTTGGTAGAAATTATCAGCTTTGGAAAAATTGAGCAAGTTTCAGATCGGAAAAAATTCTTTTTCCGTGCAGTTGCGGCTGAAAATGACGATCCGCTTAGGGATGTATATAAAGCTCGTATTGGCAATATGGCGAAAAATGTTAAAGCTGGTTACTTAGAATTTGACAAAAAACAAAATA
The DNA here is from genome assembly GCF_029167235.1 of Kamptonema sp. UHCC 0994. Taxonomy (GTDB): domain Bacteria; phylum Cyanobacteriota; class Cyanobacteriia; order Cyanobacteriales; family Microcoleaceae; genus Kamptonema. The sequence continues at coordinate 70,879 of NZ_JARFTR010000287.1, forward strand.
AATGGTTTATCAGACCCTCTAATAAAATTGACGATAAATTATTTATTGAAGTGAAGGAAGAGGATATTAAAGACGATATTCCTTCCCTAATTATCTTAAAAAAAGCTAACTATATTCCTCAGTATATCCAAATTAGCTTTGAGGTAACACCAACATCTATACAGGTTAGTGAAAACTTGACTAAATATTCCCAAAATGGGCAAACTGGATGGCTCATTACTAGCGGCAATATGCTTGAAAATATGCTTGAAAAAACTACGGAAAGAGAACGAGAAAAATTACTTGGAAAAAAAGAAGGCCGTAAGTATCATTACATCATTGCGGAAGTTGATCGCTCTGTGAAGCGAATTGAAATTAGCTCAGATGCAATTAGAGATTATCGGGAAGCACTTACTAATTTTCAGAAAGGAGAAGAAAAGCAATTTAAAAATAATTCTAAAAATCGCTTTGACAAAAAAAAGGGGGTGATTCAAGAGGGACTACCTATTTTTTACTGCGACCCAGAGCCAGTAACATTATTTGGCCAGAGTCCTAATTTTCGCATTCCTTATTCTCCAAATAATGACGGTAGAGCCGCTTCAGCAGTTGATTTTATTCCCAAACACATAGGTGAATCAGACAAAATAGACTTAGCCGATGCAATCTTTGGTTTTGTCAGACGTAGAAAAGATAAAAAAGAGGAACTTCCATCTAATGAAAAGAAAGAAAAGCGAGAACAATCTCGTGCAGGGCGTATTTTTGTTAGCGATGCTCGCTATGTAACTGATGAGGAAGGAATCTGGCTCAAAGATAACCCCAATGATACAATAACACCCCAAATTCTTGCCAGTTCTAAACCAACGACATTTCAGCACTATTTAGTTCAAAAAACCGATGAAAAATCAGATCTCAAACATTATGGTAGTAAAACTGTAATTCGCGGACATAAGCTTTACTGGCACAAAGGGGATGTAAAAACTGGTATTCAAACAGATGCGAGTCCAGAGGAAATTGAAAAAAAACGATCGCAGTACACAGAAATCAAGCCTATCAAAGCCGGAGTCACCTTCGAGTTTTCAATTAACTTTGAAAATTTGAGTAATGTAGAATTGGGCGCACTGCTGTGGATATTGACTCTCGCTAGTGACAATGCAAACCAACTAAAATTACTTGATTTAGATGGGAAAGAAAAATATTGCTTGTCTCTTGGTATGGGTAAACCGTTAGGAATGGGTGCAGTGACTATTGAAAAATCCGAACTTATCCTTAATGAACGATCCCAGAATAAGCCTCAGCAGCGATACACCCAGCTATTTGATGTTAATGACGATAATTGGTTAACAGGCGATCGCCCTTGCTCTGCTGATGAATACAAATCTTGTGTAGAAGCATTTGATTGCTATATTATCGAGCGCGTTGATGATTCAGATTTACCAGAAGGTTGTCCTGACAGAAAAGATTTAAGGTTGAAAGATATTCCGCGTATTCAGATGCTTTTAGCTATGCTGAGTTGGAATTTTCCACCAGTTGATGAAACGCGATATATGGAAATTGAAAGAGACATAAATAAGGGTTATCGTGGTAAACGGGTTAAGCAAAATGAGAAAACTAAAGATGAATATGAGGATCGCTTGGTACTACCAACTCCATTGCAAATAAAAGGATGGGAAGATACGCACAGAATTAATAACTCTCCTGTATCACCTTCAACAAGGGTAACTGACAGTAATTCTGAAGGAAATAACCCAAATCCTTTAGCTAGACCACAAAAACCGAAACCCTAAAATGCGATCGCACCCACCCCCTCCCATGAACCTTAACCACCACTTCCACACCCTCACCGGCTTTCCCCCCCGCCAATTCCAACTAGAAACGATCGCAAACCTCCTCGATCGCGAAAACATCCTCCTCCGCGCTCCCACCGGTTCCGGGAAAACGGAAACCGCGATCGCACCCTTCCTCTTCGCTAAACCCCTACAAATCGACTTCCCCAACAAACTCATCTACGTTGTCCCCCTACGCACCCTCGCCAACAGCCTACGCCAACGCACCGAAACCCTGATCCAACGATGGTCAACCATTCACCCTACCCCCCGCCACCTCACCGTCACCCTCCAAACTGGAGAAAACCCCGAAGATCCCCGCTTTGAAGGTGATATTATCTTCTGTACCATCGACCAAATGTTAAGCAGCTTTCTTAATATTCCCTATTCTGTCGGTCGCGGTTCTGCTAATGTTAATTCTGGAGCTATTTTTGCCTCCTATTTAGTATTTGATGAATTGCATCTTCTTGACCCTGAACGTTCTTTTACTACGGTATTAAAAGTTTTGCAACAAGTTAAAGAAATTACCCCTTTTTTGTTGATGACAGCGACTTTGACTGATGAACTTTCTCGACAAATTCAAACAGTTATTGAACATGAAAATCATTGAAGTTAGCGACACAGATTTAGTCGAAATTGAGGGAAATCGCCACCGCACTTTTCAGGCAATTTCTACCCCATTAACGGCTGATGTAATTCTTAATGATATTCAAAGCCATCGCCGTCAACGGGTAATAGTTATCTGTAACACCGTTTCTCAATCTCAAGGACTTTTTCAAGATTTAACCCAAATTAATCACACTGAAACCTTAAATGTTACTCTGCTACATTCACGTTTTTTACCCGAACATCGCGCCCAAAAAGAAGCAGAAATTCAAGCTAATTTCTCGGAAAATTGGCAGGATGACGGGCAATGTTATCTGCTAATTGCCACTCAAGTTATTGAAGCAGGATTGAATATTACCTGTGAAGTCATGCACACTGAACTTGCCCCTATGAACTCACTATTACAACGGGCGGGACGTTGTGCTAGATTTAAGGGCGAACGAGGGGAAGCTTATGTTTATTGGCAAATTAAAATTAACTCAGAATTGGGGGAATTAGCCCAGTCAGATTTAGAATTAGAAACGGCAGAAGTAACGCCAGAAAAGAAAAGTTTTCTACCATATAATAAAGAACTTTGTCAAAATACTTGGCAGGTTTTACAATCTCATAATCAATCAGAATTAGCCCATGAAAATGTCGGGTTTAAGTTAGAACAAGACTGGATTAATCAAGTTCATTTGGTGGCGGATTTATTGGAAAATGAAAAGAGAAAGAACGATCGATCTGAATTTGAACGCAAGTTTAATGATGCTATTTTTAAAGGAAATCGTGAATGGGCTGATGATTTAATTCGTTCCGTAGATAACCGCAATCTATTTATCTGGAATGAACCAACCATCATTGATTTTGATGACTCAGTGCAAATTGACCCGAAAAAGCTATTACCTTTCTCGGTTCCCCTGACTACTCTCTGTAAAGTTTGGCAAGAAGTAAAGAATTTAGGTTATGAAACTGATTGGATATTTAAGCGGATTGCATACCCAGAAAAGAAGGGGTCGGAAACTTACGCGCTACCGAGTTATCCCCGCATTCATTCCTATAATGAGTTACAAAGTAGCTTTCAAATTTTAGTTAATCCTCGTTATGTTTACTATGATGAGGAAGTGGGTTTGCAGTTGGGAGTTAAGATTACTGGGAATCGCTTTTTTTCTCCCAATAAACCGATGAAAATGGCGGTTAGCGAATATCAATATCAGATGGATACTTATGTTGCTCATCTGGGTTGTATGTGGCAATGTTGGCGCAATCCCTTTGCAACGAAGGTATTAAAAAATGGCGTTTTGGTTGACATTAAATATCTTAGTGTTCGGGATGAACTTCAGAAGGTAGGGGGGCAGTTTATTCAGCAGAAAATTTTTCCTAATGCTACGTCAGACGATACCGCCGCGCTGTTTGAATATTTGGTAATGTTGGCTATTTTTACTCACGATTTAGGCAAATTGCAGCAAAAATGGCAATCAGTAATGAGAGGATGGCAAAGTATTGCCTATCGTGATTTTCAGGGGAAATCTCCTAAGTCTTTTCTGTTAGCTCACACGGATTATAACCCAGGGGGAAAAGCACAAAAGGATGCTCTCAAAGCCTATGAAAAGCAGCATAAACGTCCTAATCATGCGGTGGAAAGTGCTTTTCTGGCTCAATATATTTTAGGACAATATCTCGCTCCTTTATTGGGTGAGTATTTCTCGGCGACTTCTGAACAAATTTCTGGGGTGGCTTATACGATTCTTTTGGCGGCGGGGCGGCATCATTCGGCTTGGGCGAAGGGATGGGAAATGAAGGATGTTAGTCAGATTAAGGAGATTGTATTACATCCGGGGGCTAACAGTGCGATCGCGGCTAGTTGGCGCAGCCTTGTGCGATTTTTGCCTGATTCTTTATCTCTGCCGGCAGGGACTCCGATTTTTAGTCAATCTCGCTATCAAGTTAGAGAGATTGATTTGAATAAGTTTTCTAATACTGAGATTGATTATTTGCACCTTTATTCTCTGGTGGTGAGGGCTTTGCGATTGTGCGATATGCGCTCGGTGCAACTTTAATGGTTTCAGTCCCGTTGCCGGGATTCTATTAATTGAAAGTTGGTTATCAGTATTGCCCTGCGCCTGTGACGCGGTGACGTTTCAGTCCCGTTGCCGGGATTCTATTAATTGAAAGTCCGCTGGCTGAAACCCAGACAGACAAGGCATCCTGAAGCCAGTTTTCGTGAACCTCAAAAACACCTTCATTTCAGGCTCTCTTATTGCTAGTAATTAGCAATAAATAGACGACCTCAAGCGTGTAAACTATTCTCTTGTCAAGGTTCTAGCGATTTTCGTGAACCTCCCGAAGAAATCGCCCTCGCTTCGGTTCACGAAAATCATAGTAAACCCAAAACATCTCCCTTGTCAAGCCTCTTTTCCAAATAATCGCAAAACCCAGGCTCAGAGACGAACCTGGGTTTTAGGTTAAGCAGATATTCTTGAAGAACAGAACTTACGCACGGGAGGTCAAAAACCCGGTTTCCGCGTCAATATTTCTCGAAAAAAGCCATGACTTTGGGCAGAAACCGGGTTTTTTGCGTAAAGCTACAGCATAATCACCTGTTCCCGTGCCGGCTTCTCCGAACCATAAGTAATCGTCCGCCGCACCGAGCCCGCATCCAAAACATAAATCCGCACCCCATCCTCAAGTTTAATCAACTTCTCAATCTGAGTTTGTAGCTTCGCAAACTGCATCGCCGTCAAGAAACATTCAAACACACTATATTGCGTCCACTTCCCATAACCAGAAAGCAACTTATGTAATCGAGTTCGTCGCTTATTCGCCAAATCATTATCCGGCAAATCGTAGATAATCAAATAAAACAAAGTATCCTTCATCGCAACACCAAAGGTTTGTAATTTACACCCTCTTGCAAATAGCGACCCAACAATCGAGCTTGTAACTCAATTGCCCGTCGATAAGTGCAACGATAATCAAATACTGGATGGGTAAACTCATCATTCATCTTGTCTTCAAACGCCTGCAAAAATCGCTTACGTGCATCATCAGCCAGACGATAAGCACCCAAACTTTCCGTAAAATCCTGGGGCTTAATTTGGCGATTATTCAACACCGAAAACACCAAACTATCCCCCACCAACGGACGAAACTCCTCCATTAAATCCAACACCATTGAAGGTTGACCCCGACTCACTTCATGCAAGTAGCCAATATAAGGATCTAAACCTACAATATGCACCGCAGATGTCACCTGTACCCGCAACAATCCATAGGCAAAACTGAGCAAAGAATTAACCGGGTCCGTAGGCGGGCGACGATTTCTCCCCGGAAAAAACCAAGGCTCTTTTAAAATAGCCGACCAATCCGCAAAATAGTCCTTAGCCGCAATCCCTTCCACCCCTCGTACTTCATCCAAAGTTTGCTTTTGTGCCACTAATTTCTTGTGACTTTTCAGTGGACTATCACTAATTTTTTGCCGATACAAAATCGTAAATTGATTTTGAATCTTTGCCGTTACAATCGCCTTCACTAACTGCAAACGACGCTCCGTATCTTTATATAATTCAAACTGTGCCAACCGCAGGGCTCCATTGCGAGAATATCCCGGTAATGCACAGCCTAAATATTTGCCAAAAATCGACAAATAGTGTATAGGAATCCCCAATTCTAAAGAATATGTCAGCGCATCCCCCGTAACTTGGGGATTACCCATTAAAACTATTTGTTCCACAGTTTGCGCCGCCACAGAATACTTTTTCCAAGTATCATCAGGTTGTTTCATCGCCACCACAAAAGCTTCATATTTTTTGCTTAAAACAGCATCCGGTTGAGTAACATAAAGAACAGTCATAGTTTAAACTCCTTCGCGTAGTAATTGTTTAACTTCAAAAGGCAGACAAATTCCCATTAAGCTACAAGCTTGACACTTTTTAGCATTGTCAATCGGCGGCGGTATTTTGCCCTTGGCAGTTTTAGTAGCCATGCTAATAGCTTGTTCTGTCATTTGTCGTAACTGAGAGGTAAATTTTACCTGCTGTCGCCGACGATTGGCATGATAGAAAATCTCGCCGTAGGCAATATCTCTACCCGTGCGTTCTTCTAAGCACAAAGCCGCCGCACAAACTTGAAAATAATCATTAAGATGCTGTGCCATTTTTCCCTTTTTATATTCCAAAGGAATTAGCTGATGATCCCGTTCTTCCACAGCATCAATAATGCCACTTACTTTCAGGCGTTCACTCCATACCCACTGTTGGCGATGAATGAGAATAGCGCCCTCTTGAGTAGTTCCTTCCTGGTTGATATTCTCGTGAATATGGCGACCTAAAATAATGTGTTCATTGTCCTGCATTTCTCCTAATTCATATTCAAGGTAAAAGCGTCTTGGGCAATATTCCCAAGCATTGAGATAGGCCAAAGGTAAGTAATTGTCATTCATGGCTAAAGTATCTGTAACGCCGCCCTCTGGGCGGTATGTTAACGCCCAGAGGGCGGCGTTACGTATTTGTGTTTAATTAGAAGTAATTAATCGAGTTTGTCCCATCCCCATTGCTGTCTTGCGGCCCACCCCAGCAAAGGCCGCAAAATGAGCTAAAATTGTCGCTATTTTCGCTTGTTCTGGCTCAGAAAATTCATACTTTACCCATCCTTTTGCCCCAATTTCTGCCCCCGATTTCATCTTCATGGCCAAGGTTTTTAAATCATAAGCAGCCGTCAATCCCTGCCATTCAATTAAAGGAAATTGCAGATTTTCAGGGGCTAACATATTCCACTTTCTCAGCAAACTAGAAAACACTAATTCTGGCAGGGGAAAGGGTTGGATTTTTTGACCTTGTTTAAAGCTAGTCGGTGAAAAAAACTCCAGATGAATCAGCCGTTGAGTTGGCAATTGAGTTAAAGCTTCAAAGGTGGTAGATTGCTTAATTTCTATCCATTTACCCAAACGGCAATCAATCCCCGTCCAAGCCACATCTACATTCATATCTTGACTCATACCCCACAACAAAGGAGCCAATAAATTACCCTGTAGTAACCCAATCCTTAAAAACATTTGCGTCCGAGATGCCCCAGGTTTCATCACCAAAGTAATTGGAAAAAACTCGGCATTATGCAAATATTCAGCTAAACCTGGGTCAGCACGTCCTAACCATTGGAGACATTGAGCATGAAGCGCCCGTCCTAGCGTGGGTGGCAAAGGTGCAGAGGCAAAAAAGGGAATTTCTAGGACATAAAGCTGGTGATTATCTACTTCAATGCCAGTTAATTCATAACATCTTCCCTGCCATTCTAACACCGTTCGACAGCTAATTTCTTGAATAATTTGCTGCATTATCACCGGATAATTCTTAGCATTAGCCGTCACTGCCATCACCTTCTGCACTCCCTGTTGTTTGGCCAAGGGAACCAAAACTGGAGAAGTTTCTAACTCCGATAACCAATCAGTTAAAGGAGTAGCATTGATGCTGCTAGTTGGCTGCAATACTAGCCTAATTCCGGCAATTGATGAATTATTTTGATTTGATGAATTATTTTCTTTGGTAAAGGTCATATCGCGCACTACTCGCTATTAATTCCAGAGGTAAAAAGCCTGGTTGAATCATCCGGTCTTTGTCTAATTGAGCCTTGGTTGTAGAAAAAGGATTGATTTTATTAAAGGTAGTATTAGCACCTAAATCATCCATTGGTTGTACTGTAAAACTTTGGCTTAAACTTGGTTGAAATTGGGGGTTATGAGTGCGTTCCGTTGCCTCTGGGAGATATTGAAAAAAGCAACCTCGTTTGCCAAAATAGTTAATTTGAGCCAATAGTTTCTCTAACTGATTTAACTGAGATGTCGGGCCACAACAAAGCTGCAAATTTCCATCTAAATACACCCACTCTCGAAACACAAAACCATCTTGTATCGCTAAAGTAGGTTTATTTTTATCCGCTTTATCCGCCGTTTGGTCATAGTAGCGAAGTTTGTAGCCATTGCGATTTACTAGCAAACGTTCGGGAGGTTGCAGAAAAATTTGTAAGTCCCGAATCCAGGCAAATTCGTCTTTTATCCAAGCATCAAAGTTGGTAGAATGTGCTAGACCTTCGGCTTCTAATAATACCTTCAACAAAGCCATTTTGATAGCGTAGGGAGTCGGGACTAAATTTGACCGGGCGGCCATGCTAGTAGCATCGGAACGTTTGAGGGAAAATAAACTTACGGGTTGGTAGCTAACTGTTAGCCATTGGTTTAAATTTTTCCCTATTTCCGCCTCTGGTAGAGGCGGGATGACGGGATTTTTTGATTTATTCAATTGTTTCGGCATTGTCACTCTCCCAAGGTTGTGCGACGGCAATTAAAGTTTGGATGCGTTCGGCAAATTCTGCCATGTTGCTAAAGGGAAATAAATGTACTGTCCCCTCACCATTTAACCGATTTAGGGTATTAGCAATACTTTCAATTTGACGGTGATAACTTTCCTCCAAAGGACTAATCATCGGTGCGGGACAGCGGCGGGTGGTAACGCTAATTACACCTTCAAAATGGTCGGGATGGGGTAAATTTGTATTACGCTTGGCTCCATTGGGTTGCAAGTAGGTGTAAAGTACGCTTTTGAGTAAGGCATTGAGACGTTTTTTGCGAGTAGCGACATCAATGGCATACTTAAAAGTGTGGGGATTGTAGCCAATCCGAAAGGCCTCTAAGTTGAGAACTGTGGCATATAAACCAGAACTAATTTGCACATTATAAGGTGTAGGATTATCGACACCATACTTGGCATGAAAATAGCTTTGAGTTTTGACAAAGGTGGGTAAACCAACGACAGCGCCAAATTCAATTACTGACTCCCGTTTAAGGGTTTGTCCTTTCTTTTCTGTCACCATAAAGCCTTCTAAATCGCTGATGGTGCAACGTTGCAAAACTTGGTTAGTCTTGCTGGATAAGTCACCATTGGGGTCAGAAAAAAGCCCTAAGTTATGGTCGATATCATAGCCGATGCGGTCGGGGTCAAATCGTTTGCCACCTTCGGATAAACTTAGCCCTTCTTCGAGGGCGATGCGATGCAAATGTTCGGATTGAATATGTTTGAACATATCGCCAGAAATGCCATTCACAAATTTAGGTTCGGGGTCGCCTTTTTGGACGATATAGTAACGGCGGGTGAGGGATTGATTGCCTTCGTTGCCTTCATTGTTGAGGGCGTGTAATTGTAAGGAAATTTGGCCGCTGATGGAAATGGAATAAACGGGAATTGTTTGGTTAGTCATGGTTAATTCTCCTTATGTTTCTATCTTTTGTAGGGGCAATCCCCCTGTGGTTGCCCCTTGGGTTTGGGCGGGCACGGGGGCACTTTCCCTACGTTTCTTCTGGGGTTTGGGCGGGCACGGGGGCACCGCCCCTACAGTTCTTCTGGTTCTTCGTCGGTATTATCATTAGTTGTATCGGTGTCTGTTGGGGGTTCATCTTTCGATTTTGACCACTTTGCATAGCCGTAGGCAATTAGTAAATTAGCAACTAATACGGTATCGAATTGATGGATGATTTCGATTAATCTGTCTAAGTCTTCCTTGGTAGGTTGCACTCGCATTAAGCGCTTACCTTGCTTTAAGTATCCCTCTTGCAGTCGGAGGTTTTCCTGTTGATATTTCCCTAGGAAGTCAGCGATGGCGCTGATAAAATCTTTCTTGGAACCTGACTGAGTGCTTAAGAGTTGGGCTAAACCATAATTGCGCTGCCAGTCTAATTCTTTCACTCCTTCTTGGGTTTGAATTTTGCCTGCATAAACGGTAGCTTGATTAATGGCTTTGGCAATTCTTAGAAAGCTGGGGTCTTGGGTGATTTTGGTAAAGTCAGCATCTTTTTTAGTCATAATATTCAATCCGTTAACTGAGAATAGGCGGGGACTTCTAGCTTGGGAATCGGCTAAACGTTTGACTACAAAATCGGCATAACTAACTTGAAAGCGGAAGAAGTTTTGCAGGTTAGTTCCCGTGATAAAATCTCGATAGGCTGCGAGAATTTCACTCTGTCCCTCTTCGGCGGAAAGGGAAACAATGACGGATAGATGTTCTTGTAATACCTCCAGATAAGCGAGTAAATCTTGATAACTTTCGGGAATAATCCAACCAGGAAGTCCCAGGGTAAAGAGTTCTTTAACTCCATAAACTTGCCCTTTGGAACCAAAATGAGTGCCGCGAAAGTTGCCGACAAAATTATTAACTGGTTTGCCCAAAAAATCAAAGGGATCTTCGGGTCTATTTTGGGCTTGGGCTTGATGATGTTCTAAGAGTTGTTGGCAGAATTTTAACACTAATTCGGCATCAAATCTAGCAATGCCATGACCGCCGCCGGGAGGGTTAAATTGTCGGAGATTGCCGAGGATTTCTCGGTATTTTTCAAAGGTGATTTCTTTGGGTTCTAAGGCAATTACGCGCCAGTCATAAGTGCGTTCGGCGATTTTAATACGTTCGGCTAGGGCAAATTGAAATAAGCCATTAGCTATTAGCCATAAACTTAACCAATCGGTTTTTTGAGGGTCAGTTTTATTACTATCGGCTTTAATGCGGCTGACTCCTTGAACGGTGGTGGGTAAATAAACTTTGACGGCATTTGCTTGTGCTGGTAATTTACTGCCGGTTTGTTGTTGAAACCAGTCAGCAACTAGCTGGATTTTGTCAGGAAGTGCTAAACTATTGGGGTCGCTGAAGCTATGGAATAATCCAGCTACTAAGTTCCCATAGTTTTGTCTCAGATGCCAACTTTCTAACCATAAGCTGTTATGATTGCGATCGTGGCGCATGGAAACTAATATGGCTCCATTTTGGGTTCTGGCATCAGGGGGTTTAGGTGATTCTTCTGTCCATTGGGTTTTGCCACTATTTTGATAGCGATAGTCGCGATAAAGTTTACGTTTTTCTACTTCTTTGACGACATCAAAGTAGGTGGTTTCGGGGGGGATTGAGTCCCAATCTGTTTTCTGTCCGCGCACGGGGGGGAAGGGATTGGTATAATCCAGTTGGGCGATGATTTCTAGGTTGATGGCGCGGGCAAATTGGATACAGGCATGAGTGCCTTTATCTATTAGTTGGATGGTGGGGTTTTGGCCGGTGCGATGGAGGGCATCGGCGGCGATTTGGGCTAATCCCAATAGGAGAAAGGTGTCGGTGTATGTGTTGAATGGTTTGGGAACGAACAGTTGGTTAATCATTCCTGGGGTTTTTTATTTTGCTGTTGCTATCATACACCCCCCTGGAAAGGGAGAGTTCCAATGAATTATCGAAAATTTTATCCATAATCAGTCAGGGGTTGAAACCCCTGCCTGATAGAGAAAGTCGTCTTTAGACGACTAATTTGAAAAAGAGGCTTGACAAGGGAGATGTTTTGGGTTTACTATGATTTTCGTGAACCGAAGCGAGGGCGATTTCTTCGGGAGGTTCACGAAAATCGCTAGAACCTTGACAAGAGAATAGTTTACACGCTTGAGGTCGTCTATTTATTGCGATTTACTAGCAATAAGGTCGGCTGAAATGAAGGTGTTTTTGAGGTTCACGAAAACTGGCTTCAGGATGCCTTGTCTGTCTGGGTTTCAGCCAGCGGACTTTCAATTAATAGAATCCCGGCAACGGGACTGAAACGAAAAATACAATTGTGGCTAGCAATTTGGGTCATAACCAACTTTCAATTAATAGAATCCCGGCAACGGGACTGAAACAAACCTAATCAACTAAATCAACAATGATTAACCATGCTTTCAATTAATAGAATCCCGGCAACGGGACTGAAACAAGCCGCAGACCCGTTGATTTTTAGGCACTTCGTCCCTTTCAATTAATAGAATCCCGGCAACGGGACTGAAACCAAAAACTTGCTATCCGTGATAGCTGGGGAAACGAAACTTTCAATTAATAGAATCCCGGCAACGGGACTGAAACAATAGTTAAGGTGTCTTAGATTGAATTGTTATTGTTGTGCTTTCAATTAATAGAATCCCGGCAACGGGACTGAAACGAAGCTTCCACGAGCAGTCGAGCGAGCGTCTTCGTAGTACTTTCAATTAATAGAATCCCGGCAACGGGACTGAAACTTTGCAAAAATAGGATATGTAGAAATATTGTTTCATCTTTCAATTAATAGAATCCCGGCAACGGGACTGAAACAAATAAGGATCTAGGAGAAGAGGATAAAAAAAGGCATCTTTCAATTAATAGAATCCCGGCAACGGGACTGAAACTCATGTTCAAGTAAGTATTTACCCAACCATACACTTTCAATTAATAGAATCCCGGCAACGGGACTGAAACAATCCTGAGATTGGTTCTAGTTTACCACCTTGACTGCCTGCTTTCAATTAATAGAATCCCGGCAACGGGACTGAAACCATTCTCTGCTGTAATGGCTCAACTAGCAGCAGATGCTTTCAATTAATAGAATCCCGGCAACGGGACTGAAACATTCAAGAATCAACCGCAGTTTCGCCAGAAGAAAATTCTTTTTGGCTTTCAATTAATAGAATCCCGGCAACGGGACTGAAACTATATGTGTCCCTCAAACCCAAATTTTTCTGGGACAGGCGACTTTCAATTAATAGAATCCCGGCAACGGGACTGAAACTTCCTTGGCTCCCCCAGAGGCGTTTTCTTCTCCAAGGCTTTCAATTAATAGAATCCCGGCAACGGGACTGAAACTGGAAAACGTGCTACTTACTGGAGTCCGCAACAGAGACCTTTCAATTAATAGAATCCCGGCAACGGGACTGAAACGGAAATCTCTTAATACAAAACTACATATAATATTTCCATCTTTCAATTAATAGAATCCCGGCAACGGGACTGAAACATCATCTTTAATCTCCTGTTTCAATCCTTTTACTTTCTACTTTCAATTAATAGAATCCCGGCAACGGGACTGAAACGTATCAGGCGTGAGAGTTGTGATCGCCCAGTCGCTGCTTTCAATTAATAGAATCCCGGCAACGGGACTGAAACTCCCCAACCATAAAATCTCCGAGCTTGCTTACTTACTTTCAATTAATAGAATCCCGGCAACGGGACTGAAACATGCTGCAAAATCATCCGGCCGTCTTTGTGACCTGCCTTTCAATTAATAGAATCCCGGCAACGGGACTGAAACTTGTTAAACAATGTTCAACTTTCTGAATCAATCTTTCAATTAATAGAATCCCGGCAACGGGACTGAAACATGAAACTCTGCATAGCGATCGCCTGAGTTCCAACTTTCAATTAATAGAATCCCGGCAACGGGACTGAAACCTTGATGTTTGTTGCGCCGCGTTAGGGGACATAGCTTTCAATTAATAGAATCCCGGCAACGGGACTGAAACATCGGAACTAAAAACTGGCGTTGATATGCCAGACCCATACTTTCAATTAATAGAATCCCGGCAACGGGACTGAAACCCCAGAGTGTGTCTTCTATTACCCCATACGGGCAAGGCTTTCAATTAATAGAATCCCGGCAACGGGACTGAAACATCCGTGTTCAGTGTCACATCGGCTCATAAGTTCAGCCTTTCAATTAATAGAATCCCGGCAACGGGACTGAAACATCAAAGAGACTGTAGAGAATGAAGGGCAAGCGACAGCTATTGCAGCTTTCAATTAATAGAATCCCGGCAACGGGACTGAAACTCGGTAAAGTCGTCTATCCGACCGCTACCTCGCTCCGTGTCTTTCAATTAATAGAATCCCGGCAACGGGACTGAAACGAACCAACTCTATGTGTGGGGCGATCGCGTCTTGCACTTTCAATTAATAGAATCCCGGCAACGGGACTGAAACAACTGGATAGAGTCAAGTGACCCCCTAGACATCAGACCTTCAGGGGGCGACAAGCGCCCCCAAACCATTGCAGGGAGGATGTTTTCGGGTCTGAACTGGCTCAAAAAAGTCTGAGCTTATTGAGATAAGCATAAAAAAAGCCCCTTATTAGGGGCAAAATAGTTCAATTCTCAGAGAACTTATATTACTTTTAATTCTGCTTTTACTATTTGAAATTGCCGTTCAGTTAACAAGCAGAAATCTGGTTCAGTAGTAGAAAGTGCCAACGCCAGGACTTGACCATGAAGTACCAAACCCGTTCTCGTTCTACAACTTGGTTTGTAACCTTTGAGTAGAAATTCATCATCACAAATTAATACAATTGTTTGGTCTGTGAATTGACGATAGACAGCTTCAATAAAAGCGGTTTCCCCTTGAATACCCACCAAATCCTGCATTTCTTTGAGGGTGAGCATCTCTTTAGATTTGACTGCCTCAATTCCATTGGAATTTATAAGACCATAGAGCATGACTTAAATGACGGAGCGACCGTTATTTACGCTATAGTTGTAAATCTATTTGTTCAATGTTTCATTGATAGCCGCATCAAAAGCTTCATCAGTAGGCTCGGATAAAGCACCAATGCTATACAGCCATCGAAACAGCCATCGAAGCTGTATCTCTACCGCCTCGGCAGATGGCTTTGTTATCGGCTGAGTGACAAAGATGCTGCTGACTATTAACGAGATTACTTAATATCTGCTGATAGCGGCTGTTTGATAATCTCACCGGTTCAGAACCTGCAAATGGACAAGTTCTACAAGGTTTAGCTTGGACGGGATAAGTTATTAAATCTTTACGATTCATCATCTTTTCCCTCAATTGTTACATCAACAACCTTGTTTTTAAACTTTGACTCAATCAATTGTTTAGCGGTGACTAAAAGAATTGAATTGGGAGTTTTGTCGGTTAATCCTAAATCAACGGGATACAAAACTCCACAACAAATAAAACCTTTACCGTTTCTATTGAGAATTTTGTAGTTTACTTGTTTTGCCATTGAACAACTTTGTAACTACCTTTCATTAGTTTCATCAGTAAAATTTACACAGACAATAGCCACAAGTTCGCCTTTGATACGTATCAATTCTTTAGCTGTTGTTTTTACAATCTCTTTTGAATCGAACAGTTGAGCATCTTCAAATTCGTCAACCCAATTGATTCTGTTCTCATCCAAACTATGAAACCAAATTATTTGACCATTTTCCGTTGCTATTCCAACAGAATAATGAGCTAATGCAATTGCATATTTAATCGTTTTCAATTTCAAGCTCCTACACTCAAATTAGCTAGGCAAACAGTCAACAGGTTCCAAACCAATTTCATTAGCAACAGTTCTTATTTCTTGCCAAACTTCGGGAGTGTTTAAATCCAACTGTTTCACATATAAATGCGGCTTTTCTCCCGGCACCCATTTAATTTCAATACCAAGTTTTTGAGCATCATCATAAACAGTTTTTACACTATCTAGTAGGTTAGTTCGGTACTTGGTTGACAAGGAGCCTTTCATACTACCAAGTTGAGCATGGCCCAAGTCTTCAAATTCAACTTTGGCTATCCATGAACTATCCGTACCAGGATATCGCTGATAAATCAATATTCCTGTTGTAAAGTAATAATCGCCAATCATTTGTTTGCCTTTAAATGAAAAACACTAACTCCCAAAAGCTAAAGCTTTGACGCTTTTGTAGCTGAGGATTTATTGTTTCCATATAAGGCTATAAAGATATTATGGTTTCTAGGTTGAGGCGGCTATCGCCGCTATGGGGAGTGACTTGCAGATTTTCTACTTTTCTTAAGGGCGATTTTGGGAATTTTTATGAATGAACACAATTTTACTTTATTATCGGTTCCCCTACCACCTATGTTGTCCAAAATGGTAGGAGTTGTAGGTAATAGCCGATATTTTTCAATCGCTTATTGGGGCAGCAAAGCAACCTGGTTCGATGGCAGAGGATTGGGAACTTTTAGTTACTTTGGGGTATATTCACCGCTAATTGAACATCCAGCTTTAGCGATTCATTTAGAGTCATACCACCTGGGTTCTGATGATTTACCGCCCACTCATGCAATTTTGTGCGATTGTCTGGAACAGAAAATGTACGTAGGTGACTATGCAGAAGTCGAAAAAGTTTTAGAGACTCAACACCCACCAGTGCCCAATCTGTCCCCTGAAGAATTCTCTCAATTGTCAGAACAAATTGCTCTTGATATGGCAGGTTTTGACCTCGAACAGTTTCAGCGTTTAGGAATGTTTGAACTATTTGCTGGACACAGCGAACAGCAAAAACTAGAATTGGTGGAATTAGTGCAGTGGCTCGATCGACTCGTCACAGAAGACTTACTGCAACAGTATGTAGAAGCTGCTAAAAAGGGCAATTGGACAGCCATTTCAGTGCTGCAAAAATTGTCCCAGCGCCTCCAAAACTCTTAGTTTCTGATATAATGCGCCAGCTTCGGGGCGGCATACAGAAATCAGCAGTAAAGCGGGAAAAGGTAAAGGAGCATTTCTGTACTATCCTAGACATAGCATCCGAATAAATATAGTGCAAATTTCCCACACTGTTACGATTCCAGAACATGAAATTGAGATGAGTGCAGTTCGCTCTCAGGGGGCAGGAGGCCAAAATGTCAATAAAGTGGCTACCGCTATTCACCTGCGCTTTGACATTATGGCTTCCTCGTTACCTGAACACTACAAAGAACGGCTGTTAAAACTCAACGACCAGCGCCTTACTAAGGAAGGGGTAGTTGTTATTAAAGCCCAAGAACATCGCAGCCAAGAACAAAATCGGGAGGAAGCATTGCAACGACTGCAAGAGTTGATTAAAAGTGCGATCTCCGTCCCCAAACCTCGCAAAACAAGTAAACCAACTCGTAGTTCTCAAAGAAAGCGTCTGGATAGCAAAACTAAGCGAAGTCAGATTAAAATGATGCGAGGAAAAGTTAATGATGAGTAACAATATTTACTTGAATTATCAACTTCAATGTTGAATAAATGCGACTTGTTATAGTAGTGGGAATCCAAGTTTTTGCAACATTTCTTTCAATCGCTCCCGCCCACTTAATGCTTGCGCTGTTGTTACTCGTTTTACTGAATGCTCAACCCAATCGCCTGCGACGTTCATTTGCTGAGATTCGTAAAACTTTTGCATAATTTCATTGTACTGGGCGATCGCCTCTTCTTGTTGGGTAAGATTATAAGTTTCGCGATGTAAAACGGCAGCCTGCGGTAAACGAGGTTTCACGGCGGCTGGTTTTGCTGGATCGGGATAGCCCACACACAAACCAAAGACGGCAAATAAGTGAGGCGGTAATTTGAGGGCTTCGGCAACACTTTGGGGATGGTTTCGCATTCCACCAATGTAGACCGTGCCTAACCCTAACGACTCTGCTGCGATCGTTGCATTCTGGGCTGCCAATGCTGCATCGATGGTTGCTGTAACAAACATTTCCAGATAATCTAATCCTTGGGCAGGTAGCCCCCTTTGCATAGCCAGATGATGCAGTCGTGCTAAGTCTGCTAACCATACCAAAAATAATGGGCATTGGCGGATATGAGCTTGATTTCCTGCCAATTGAGCCAGAGTTTCCTTCCTGGCAGGATCTTCGACTGCTACGACACTCCAGGTTTGGAGATTGGAGGAGGTAGCGGCAGACTGGGCGGCAGCGACCATAAGTTCTAGGGTTTGCGGCAGTAAGGGGTTAGGTAGATAAGCACGAACCGAACGATGGGATAGCAGGGTTGCCAAGGTCTCATTCCAGAGACTATCGGGATTGAACGTATCTACGCCGTAGCGATCGCGAATTAAATCAGTTGCGTTGGGAGTATTCATAAAGTAGGGCAAATTGGCTCAACATGGGTATAGTAAAACAATCCTGTTTGTTCTACATCCACCTCATTACCTTATCTAATTCATTAGAGCATCTCTAGGGTTAGGCGATCGCGCCTGCATTTCACACCCGCAGGCCTGAAACAGGGAAACATCTCTCTAACAAATTAAAGCCATGACCATGAATGATAAAATGTTAACTCCAGGACAGGTTTTACAAGGTAAATATACGATTGAGAAAGAGCTTGGGAGGGGTGGATTTGCAATCACTTATCTTGCCAAAAACAGAGGGGGTGATAAGATGGCAATCAAAATTTTAAAAGACCTCGATCCAATTCAGACCGATTACTCAAAAAACAAGAATAATTTCTTGAATGAAGCATTAAAGCTAAAAACGGTTGAGCATCCTAATATTGTTAAGGTTTACGAAATACTAGAAGAAGATAACAATATTATAGGGATAGTTATGGAGTATATTGAAGGCGAAAGTTTAAATGGTAAACAACTAAAAGAACCTAAAGCAATAGTGTATATTCATCAAGTTGGAGACGCACTACTCCAGAGCAGTTCATAATTGCCCTCTAAAAGAGCCACAAGAAATCAATCCGCAAATTAGTAGCAATACAAACATAGCAATTATGTTAGGGTTAGAATTGAAACCTGAAGATCGACCTCATTCAATAAAAGAGTTTTTGGAACTGCTAGATTCTCCGATCGGACAAAATTATTTAGATGGAAAGCGGGAACAAAAAAATATTAACCAATTACGAGTTAATTCATCGCCTGAATCCGATATCGGCATCCGTGTTTTTTCTATAAATGAGTTAGCTAAATATAAAGATAAGGCAAACAATGCAATTCCCGATCTAATCAATTACTTAAAAGAAAAAGATGGTATAATTTTTGGGGCTGCCGAGTCTACTTTAAGTCAGATCGGCTCAGCAGCACCACTTCTTGCAAAAGTAATGAATGACAAAAATGAGTCTGTTGAAATTAGGAGACGCACTGCTAATATTGTATGGAGAATTGGTGCAGAGAATAACGCAGCAGTACCCGAACTCATAGAGGCTGTTGGAGATGCAGATCCAGTAATAAGCTGGTGCGCTATTGTCACTATTGGAAAAATTGGTTTAGAAGCACGAGATGCTATTCCTGCCCTTATTAAGAAATTAGGGGCTAAAGAAACCGAGATTCGGGCTTATAGTGCTTATGCTTTGGGACGAATAGGGCAAGATGCTCAAGAAGCGATCCCAGATTTACTAAAACTTATAAATGGAAATGAATTAGACGCGGTTATTCTTGCTTCCCTTGAGGCTTTAAAAGCGATTGGATATGATATAAAAGAAATAAAGTTTTCAAGGGATGGGAAAGAAACTTCCGGGGAGGAATATGTAATATTTGCTAGAGAAGAGCAACGCAATAAACAAAAAGAAGAGAACAAGCCTGATATTAGAATTTCGTGGAATGTATTTAGGACTATGGATACACCTCCTCAAATAAAAAGTGAATGGTCAGAGCAGGCTATTTACGCGGGGCAGAAATTGGAGTGGGTAAAACGGGGATAGTGATACGGGTAAAATATGATAAAATGTGAAGTTTTGTGTATGATTCTCTTAAGATAGCGATCGCTGTATTTGCTATCTAAAAGTCTTCTTCTAACGCATTACCGTTATCGCGTAACCAGTTCTTAGCAAGTTGATAATTTGGGACTTGGACGGCGACTATATTCCAAAATGTTGAAGTGTGATTACTTTCTAACAGATGGGCTAATTCGTGAACAATCACATAATCTATGACAAACATGGGGGCTTTAATCAGTCGCCAGTTGAAATTTACGTTGTTCTTGGACGTACAGGAACCCCAACGATATTTGCTATCGGTGATTTTTGCTAGGTTAAACTCTACACCCATACGTACTGCATGAAGTTGAACGCGAGGTAAAATCGTTTCTTTGGCTTGTTGGATGTACCAGTTCTTAAAAACTTCACCGCGCTGCTTTGCTTGTGCTTTGGGCACTAAAAAACGATTATTAATAAATTGAATTTCTTCGCTACTATCTGATAGTTCTAATTGATAATTACGCCCCAAATAAGGCAAAGACTCGCCATTAACTAATTCTTTCCCTGGTGGGGAGAGAGGCGGATGATACTTTTGTTCGTGGTGGGTTTTTTCATAAAGCCATAGTTTTCGTGATTCTACAACTTCCTGAATTTTTTCGAGGTCTGTGCCAGTGGGTGCTTTAACAACAATAGAGCGATCTCGCTCAACAGTAATAGTTAGCTTTTTGCGTTTAGGAGAATAGACAATCTCGTAGTCAAGTTTCATTTTAGTTGAGTCAGTCTAGTTTAATCCGCGTATAAAATTGTATCATTATTTTTCTTAGCTAATTCCATTACTCGCGAAATAATCTGATTGCGATTTTGAAAGATGTTGGGTAATTTTATAAATTCAGGTGATAACAGGATTTTTTGAATCTCAGACTTGAGTTTATTACAGGCTGGAATACTTTCCCAGAAACCAGTTAGTTGCAATTCTTGTTCGATTACTATAAACACTTGTTGAGTTAGTGCTACGTTCTGGGCAATTTGATTTTCATCCAGTTCTGTATCGCCAAAACATTCACTTTTGAACATCCGAAAAAATGGCATTTGTTTTTTCTTGTGCAATCCATAAGTAGGCTCGTTTTCGGCATTTTTAAGGCGCTGACGTAGCTTTTCTAACTCTGCGTAGATTGCCTGCCAATTGTCTTTGAATTGTTCGAGGATTTCTGCAAGGGCGGCGGCAAAAGAGGCTTGTAGGTCGGGGTCATCATCTAGTTCGATATCGATGTGGTGACGAATAGCGTGTTCGACGACGGCAGCTTTGGTTTTAGCACGATCGCGCTTGCTGACTTCACGCTCAAAGTTATCATCTAAAATAGAAATCGGCTTAATTTTGAGATCGATACCTTGGGAAATTAGGTAAGCATCGGTAATTGCTCGTAGTTTTGCGGGGATGCCTTTCATACTCAGGCGAGAATCACGAAAGTGATTGCTAGCTTGCAGGTTAATGTTAGTTAATACCTGATAGTCAGACATAAACGCAAGGGCTTCTTTAGCGGGGAAAACTAAGTTAAGGCTGCGAGTAAATTGTTTGAATGCTAGAATAAACTCAAAGCGAATGTCTTCATCGTAAAATAGATCGAAAAAGGCATCAACATCGGTTAGGTCAGTTAGTCCATTTTCGGCAAGCATTTCCATTATCGCCCGATGGTCTGCTTCTAACTGGCGAATTTCTGCTTCGGGAAAACTGAGGGTGTTTTCGACTTCTTTTTGTTCGCGTTCGTCGTAGTTATCGAGTGCTTTTTTGAGGTGATGCCCAATGCCTACATAATCGACAACAAAGCCTTTTTCTTTATCCGCACCACCGACACGGTTAACACGGGCGATCGCCTGTAACAAACTATGAGCTTGGATAACTTTATCGAGATACATCACCTGTTCGATAGGGGCATCAAAGCCTGTCAATAGCATATTGTTAACAATGACAATGCCGATTTCACCTGTAATCCCACTATCTTCGCTATCAAAGGGTAGTTTAAAGCTTTTGATGGTAGTCTTGTGTTTGGAAGAGTTAGAGTATGCTTTGAGGTGAGGTAAATCGTTGTTATTACCAGAAATAACTACATCAGTTTTGAGTTTTTTGAGGCGTTCGAGGTTGAGATTATGGGGGTTAGATATTTCTAGTTGAGTAATGGTATTGGTTAGAGCAAGATCGAGGTGAGTTTTATAGCGGACGGCGGCTTCGCGAGAGGTGGCTACGACTTGGGCTTTGTAACCATTGGGAAAGATTGATTGCAGATAATGGGTTATGATATCCTTGGCTTTGGCGGTAATGGTTGATTCAGCTTCTAAGTAAGCATCGCGGGAACCATAGCCCAAGATTTGAAGGCGCTCGGTAAGGTTGTATTCGCTAAAAACATCTGCAAAAGCGCTGTCCATACCTGATTTGTCTGGTATTTCTGCGTTATGGGTACGACCTTCGTAAACTATCTCTAAAGTGACTTTATCGGCAATTGATTGGCGCATGGTGTACTTGTCGATGTAATCGCCAAAAACACGCTCGGTTTTGTCGATCGGGGTTCCGGTGTAGCCAATGCGAGAGGCGTTAGGGATGGCTTTGTCGAGATTGGCTCCCAGGAGGCTATATTGCGATCGGTGTGCCTCGTCGGTCATTACTAGAATGTTGGTGCTGGGGTTAAGTTCGGGAAAAGTTTCCTGTAAGTCACGCTCTTGGAATTTATGGATCATTGCCATGACGAGATCCGAGGAGTCGCTACGCAGGAGTTCCTTAAGTTTGGCAATACTGTCGGCGGGTTTGACGGTGAAACCGATGTTTTGACCAGTTTCTGCTAATTGTTGCTCTAATTGGGTGCGATCGGTGATAAATACCACTTTCCACTGGGAGAGGTTGGGATGGCGGTACATAGCTCTTACCATAAACATCATGGTGAGGGACTTGCCTGAGCCTTGGGTATGCCAAATGATGCCGCTACGCGATCGCCCAGTTGTGCCTTCTAGGAGGCGCTGCACGGCTTTTTTGACGGCGCGAAACTGTTGATAGCGCCCGACAATTTTGATAGTTTCGCCTTTGTCGCTAACGGAGAAGAGGGTGAAGTTGCGGATGATTTCTAGGAGGTTATTATGGTCAAGCATTCCCGCTACGAGGCGTTGCTGATCGTTGGGGCTACTGGCTCCATGAGCTAAGTCTTCAAGGGTGCGCGGGTAGGGATCTGCCCAACGATAAAAGTATTTTTCGATGTGGGTGGAAATGGTGCCAAATTTGGCTTCGTTACGACAGGTAACTATTAGAAACTGGTTATACCAAAACAGAGGGGCGCTGCCTTCGCCTTTGGCTCCGCGCTGTTCGCTGTAGCGCATTAGTTGGTCTATTGCTTCGGGGATTGGGTCGTGTACTTTGGGGGATTTACACTCAATGACGACGATGGGTAAGCCGTTGAGAAATAGGACAATATCGGGAATGATGTGGTGTTCTGTGCCGAGAATGCGGATTTTGAATTGGCAAATGGCGATAAAGCAGTTATTGCTGGTATGAGTAAAGTCTACAAATTTGACAGTGGGGCTTTTTTCGCCTGTCTTGCGATTTTCGGAGACGCTGGTATTTTCTTGGAGTAGGGTGAAGAGATGGCGGTTATTTTCGAGGAGGTTATTACTGGGGAAATTAGCGATAAGTTGTTTAATGACTTCTTCGATTTGGTCAGTTTCGAGCCAAGGGTTAATTACCTGAAGTTGTTGGCGCAAAATTGGCAATAGGACGACTTCGGTGAAGTTTTCGCGATCGCTATCTTGGGGTTTTTGGTGTTTGTCGAGGTCGCGTACTTGCCAGCCTAAGCCAGTTAATTGATCTAGCAATGGCTTTTCGACGTGGTTGCGTTCGTCAAGTTTGATAGCGGTTGTGGTTTTATCTAGAGTAGGCATAACGTTGTGGAAAGTTTTTATTGGTCTTTCATCGGATGTTCTCCGAGGTCATTTGGATATTCATCAAGCCTTTCTCTACAGTGAAATATTAACTCTACTTCACCTGTTGTTTTTCGGCTTGTCCAATAAGTACCACGAAGTTTATTGACAGGATTACCAATAATATCTAAAACAATTGTTCCCTGATGAGGCTGACTACGTTCTGCAACGGATACTGAAGGATTGCTTACATAGCAGTATCCAAGCTTCCGTAACTGCTCATCGCTATCTAACCAAAAGTCTGCGAAATGGCTGCTGCTAGTCATCTCTGCCGTTCGCATAACACAACTGATTCTCGAAAAAGATTGTTTAATTGTTAGAATTACGGGTATCGGACCGGGTATTTCACCTGTTTTTGGGTTTTTCCATGTTGTTTGGATGTTTCCTTGCCACGTTCCTTCGATATAAGGAAATGGCACAAGCCAAGCTTGAAATACCGACCACTTCCAGGCATATTTAGTAAAGCCTAGCCATAGTATTAACAGAATAGGAATTGTTTTGTAGGCTATCTTTACTGTACTCCAGACATCAACTATTTCTTCATTTGTTATTAGTGCAATCGCAGCAAAGCAAATTGCAAACAGAGTGAAGATAAAATAAGCAAAAGGCTTAGTCTTAAAATTTTTCATAGATACCCTATTCGATCCCAGGCTGCTTGGAGGAATTGATTTGCTTGCTTACGTGTCCAAGGTTGAGAAGTCCTGAAAAGGTATTTTAACTCATTGACTTCGCCCCATTCAGAACAATCTGCATCATTACTTGTTCGATTCCCGACATCTGCGATAATATATCGAAGAATCTCAGTGTATGTTTCCTTTTGGTATGCTTTAATATCAGCATTCCAAACAAGGCATTCAATAAGAAATGAAGGACAGTTTTTAGCTTCTACTATGTTCTCGTCTTGCATTTTGTCTCGCAGTCGTTTTAGGATGCGGATAAGCCGTTTATATTTTCGATTTGTACTAAGGTTTCTACTAATACCATTATCGTAAGTTTGTTGGGGCCAATTTTTTATTAAACCTCCTTTGTCCGGCTTAAATGCTACACCTGAAAGATAATTATGAGTACCGTCTGAATTTTTTTCCCCAGTATAACACCGATGCTCAAATGTTGGCACTACATCTGCATCAATTCGATAGGTGTTTTGATGGACATCAAAAGCCTTGTTGCCACGTGTAACGCCAGATTTTCCAAAATAATTGACAAGAGCCTTACCAACTATATCTTTAAAGTCATAAAAAGACAGATTGCTATCAAAATTTCCAAAATTTTCTTTAATAGTGCCTTTAGGATACTCTGGAAAAAATGCTGAGTTATAACAAATGCAAATATCTACATCACTGTTCTGCCTAACATTTGTTCTTGCACGATAAGAACCTTGGGCAAAAACAGAAATATCTAGATATGAAATATCTGCATCAGCCTTTATTGCTTTACGCACAAGTCTTTCTGCATTATCACACTTCTCAGATTCCGTTTTGGAGGGTCCTTTAGACCATGATATGAAAGTATCCTCTGTTATATTCATACACCAATTTACTCCTTGTTCAATGAGGTAACGCGGACTTTACCCGTGAGTAAGCCTTGCATAAGTCCAGTTTTTTGCCGTTTTTGTTTTGAGAGACTTCTTTTTTCTTCTTCAATCCTCATTTCTAATGAATCAAGAGTTGAGCATATTTGAATTTGCTCAGATAGTTTAGGGATTCTAACGGGTACAGATCCAAGAAATTGCACTCCAAGAGTTGGAACACCACTATTACTATTCATTCGCTTATCAAGTTGGTCAAAAAAATCACGAAATCTCACAAGCCATAGAAGATAATGTGATTCTAATAGCTGTTCATCACGTTTCTTAAAGATAACTACTGTATGGCTAAATACTTTTTCTGATTCACCATAATATCTTGCAAAACCGAGTCTTCCTTTTCTCGCAAAAACTACATCCGTTTGGGAAAAATTACACCTTTGATTTTGTTGCTCGAAAACATAGAAAGGTACTTTTTCTGAAACAGATAAGTCAAAATCATTATCTCCAACAAAATTTTCTGTTGAAGCAATAGGAACACCGATATCAGATGAAGGTGGATACCTATGACTAGGATTTGGGTCAATAATTAGGGATACTTCTCGTAATTCTTTTACTTCCCATTCTACGGGAATACGCCCGATCGCGGAATCTTTAAACTCATGGGTGGTTTCGCTGCGGATGTTGCCGTTTTCGTCGATGCCTTTGGTGAGTAATTCCTGCATCAGTCCGGTTTTGATTCGCTGCTGCTTGGCAATGATGGCTTCGGTTTGGGCGATCGCGCGATCAATGGTCGAAAGAACCGTAGCAATTTGTTTTTGTTCTTCTTTTGGCGGTGTTAAAATTTCAACCGACTCAATCGCTCCAATGGGAAGCCCAAAGCGTGTAGAACCACTAGCATGAAGGGCAAAATAATTAGCTACTCGTGAAGTTGAAAGATATTTAGAGAGAAAGATAGAATCAATTTTTTCATTGTCAGGCCGAATTAGTGCCAGATGATAACCACAAACTAAGTTATCTATTTGCTCATATATAACGGTAGGAATGCCAATATCATCAGGAGTTTCTGAGTCTTTGGTAATAATTACATCTCCAATATTTAAACCAAATCGCTCAAGCTCTGCATCATTTGCAGAACCTTTCATAAACTGAATTGAACCAGTAATATAGTCATTTGCATAAACATCCATGTAGTTGCAAAGCTTTACAGGGCGTTCGCTAGGATAGATTTTTTTGTCAACATTACTAACTCGTATATCAGCAAGATCGCGCAGCTTTTTAATATCCCAATTTTTCATCATGCCAAATATCCCAACTTACTCAAATAATCATTCAACTCCGCTAAAGTCTCCTCTCGCTCTGCCTCCAACTCCTGACTAGAAACCGCATACTTATCCCAAAGCTTCTCAACTAAAGCAATCAGCGCCCTTTTTGCCCCATTCAAATAGCGGGTTAATTGCTCCCTCACCCAATCATAGAGCTTCTGCAAAATCAACCCCTTCGCCTCCTCTGTCGTCAACTGCCCACCAATCGCCACTAATAACCCATCAATGCGTGTCAGCCGTTTCTTTAGTGCCTCCTTATCCTTAGTCAACCGCGCCAGTTTCCCTTTATCATCTTTGTCATTAGGTTTTAGCCCCGCCATTTCCGCCATCACTTGCTGAATCAATCCCTCAGTTTCTGCTCGAAACTCCTCCCCACCAACCCGCTTTAGCCGCAACTTTATATCTAACTCTGTCTGCTTCTCCCTGACATCCGCCTTCAACTCCTTGATCTGCTTCTCAAGCTTGGCGATCGCCTCGTATTCAGCCTTATACTTTGCCAACTCCCGCGCCGCCGAAATACTTAGCACATTATTAATATCATCCATAAGATCGTCTATCAAATCCTTCAACACCTTCTTAATCGAAGTCGCCGTTACCGTCTCATCCTCCTCTGATTCATAACTCGCCACCTCCTGCGCCGTCTCAATCGCCTCACTCAGTTCCCCCTGAGTCCCACTAATTTGCCCTTCCAAATCCTCAATCGCCCTCACCTCATCCTGAAAAAATGCCGCAATCAGATACTCATCAGGAATCAGGGTATGATGCCAACCAGTATTAATGATCGTTTTCAAATCATAGCGAATCTGTTGCCACCAATTGACAAACACCCCCGCCGCCTGAAACTCATCCAACACCCCCAACCCAATCAGCTTATCCTTTAACCCCGTCAGCAACTCCCGCCGAACCTCTGGCATTTTCTTGCCTTCGCCCAACTGAGCAAAATCATCCCGTGCCACCTGCCACCAGTTTAAGAGTGCCTCATAGTGTTGATTAATAGTATTTTGGAGATTAGCATCCGCTTCCAACGTAGCCTTAATCGTAGACTTAGTAGCGATCGCCTCTACAAACGCCAAATAACCCTCACGCAATGGCCCAAACAACGTCTTAGATTCCACCTTAAACCGGGCAAAATCTACCGCTTGGGCTGCAACTTCCGACTGGGGAATCCCACCAATCAAGTGAGCCGTCACATCTTCGGGTTCAGGTTCGGGCGTATTATCCACATAGCGGCGAATATTCAGATTGTAATCGTGCTGCTCAACAATTTCTTGCTTACTCACCAAACGGCTATATTTGGGATACTCCTTTTTGTGGGTAAACACAAAATCAATTTTCTCAATATCTTCAGGGCGTAACTTATTCTGAGCCTTACCCTCCGCAAATTCGCGATCGGCATTCACAAATAAAATTTTATCCCGCAATTCATCGGGTTTGTTCTTATTCACCACCAAAACACAGGCAGGAATCCCAGTGCCATAAAACAACCCTGACGGTAAACTAATAATCGCCTCAATGACATCATTCTCAATTAACTTTTCCCGAATCAGCTTCTCCTTACCCCCTCGAAATAACACCCCATGCGGCATAATTGTCGCCATGTGTCCGTCAGGTTTCAGACTAGCAATCATGTGCTGCACAAACATCAAATCGGCTTTTTTACCCGTCTCAGGGCAAAACTCCCAAAACCGATTGCTAAATTGCAAACTAGCCCGACTATAGTTCTGGGAAAAAGGAGGATTAGCCAAAACGCGATCGAACTTCCGAATTTGACCATTCTCTAAAATTTGTGGATCTTCGAGTGTATCCCCATTTTCAATCGTGAAACGGCTGATGTTGTGCAAAATCATATTCATGTTGCAAATTGACCAAACCGTACCATTAGAATCTTGACCATACAGAGCCAAATTATTCGGGTTTTGCCCCTGTTCTTCCACATACTGATAAGATTGGATTAAAAAGCCTCCTGACCCCACAGTTGGATCGTAAATTGTATTGCCCGCCTCTGGTTTAACCAGTTGCACCAAAAGCCGCACCACCTCAGACGGCGTATAAAACTCCCCCCCTTTTTTACCCGCACTATCGGCAAAATACTTAATCAGATACTCATAGGCTGCCCCTAGCAAATCGGGGAATTCAAAGTTATCGTTAACCAATACAAAATTAGGCTGATTAAAGTGATCGAGTAAGTCTTTCCACTTCTGATCGGGAATCTTGGTTTTGCCCTTAATAGCATTAAAATTAATATTGTTTTTTAATACTCCCGCTAAGGCATCATTGGCATCTTCTACCGCCGCGATCGCCTTATTCAGCATATTGCCAATATCTTGCTTGAGATGCTTCAGTGGCGGCACTTGATTACCATCTTCATCTAACCAAGCTTCGTGCCAACGGGCGCGGGGTGGCACAAAAAACGTCTCGCCATAGGAAGTTTTATCTTCCAACAGTTCCGCTAACAATTTCGGGTCATCAATATGAGTATAGGTTTTTTTAACTTCGTTACGCTTCCGATCGAATTCATCCGACAAGCGTTTAATAAATAGCATTCCAAAGATAAATTCTTTGAACTCTGAAGCATCCATCTTACCGCGCAGAATATCGGCGGATTTGAAGAGAAAATTCTCTAATTGACTGAGAGTAATCTTATCTTGCTGCAAGGTAATTTTTCCAACTCCTTAAGTTTTACTAAGCGATCGAGTGTAAGTCATATTTTGGCGATCGCATTGCGCCATCCCTGAACGTACACATTATAAAACGTTGTGTTAGTTTATAACTGTAGCAGAATAGGGACTCGCTTTTGCTGCCTTGTCCAGTTGACCAGATTCTACTCCCACCAAATTACAAAGATGAGCTTGTGTATTAATCCTCATTGCTCCAATCCGAAAAATACCGATAATTTGTCACGTTGCTCTAGCTGTGGTTCTAATTTGTTGCTAGAAGGGCGCTATCGCGCCATCCATTTACTGGGAGAAGGTGGCTTTGGCAAAACTTATGAAGTAAGCGATCGCGGGCGACCTCCGAAAGTTCTAAAAGTTTTGATTAAAAACAGCCCCAAGGCTGTAGAACTATTCAAGCGGGAAGCCGAAGTTCTATGTCGCCTCAATATTTTAGGAATTCCCAAAGGTGAGGAGTATTTTACCTTTACGGATGGTAACAGTCAGGAACAAGTGCATTGCTTTGTAATGCAGAAAATTGAAGGCGACAATTTGCAAAATTGGATGTCCCAGCGGAAGAATCAGCCTATCAGTGAAAAAATAGCCCGTTATTGGTTAGAGGAGTTAGTTTATATCCTCAGCGACCTCCACCAAAATCAGTTGTTCCACCGGGATATTAAGCCGTCCAATATCATGCTTTCTCCCGATGGATTGTTAACATTAATTGATTTGGGAACGGTGCGGGAAATTACCAACACTTACGAAGGGAAACACGCAGCGGAGCAAATCACGACTATTCATACCCCTGGCTATGCTCCCTTGGAGCAATATAATGGTCAAGCTTCCCCACAATCTGATTTCTTTGCCTTGGGTCGTACCTTTGTCTATTTACTAACGGGAAAGCATCCTACTGAATTCCACAATCCCTACGAACATGACCTCTACACTGATGAATTAGAGAATTGGCGCGATGAAGCACCCCATATTTCACCTGTGTTTGCAGAGTTTATCGACCAACTTATGGCGCGAGTTCTTCAAAAGCGCTTTACTGATGCCCAGGCTATTTTGCAACGGCTCAAAGAAATTGACGAAATTTTGCATCCTACTGTAGCCATTACGCCAGAAAGATATCGATTGCGAAAAGAAATGCAAAGGATGCAGAGGAATGAACAACTTTTCTCTGATCTTTACCAGGGATTTCAACATTACTATGAAACTTTTCAACCTGCATTGCAAAATTCGATAGATTGGCAAAAAGTTTCCTTAGACTGCACATTGGGGGATTTATCATCTGGACATTCAGGGCCTGTACGTTGCTTGGCTATTAGTCCAGACGGGCAGTTTCTTGTTAGTGGGAGTGACGATCAGATCGTCAAAGTTTGGAATCTTATTGAAGGCGAAGAAATTTACGCACTTACAGGTCACTCAGCAAGCGTAACTTCTGTAGCCATCAGCCCAGACGGTGAAACTTTGGCAAGTGGTAGTATTGATGCAACTATTAAATTGTGGAACTTAAAAAATGGGCAAGAAATTAAAACTCTCTCTGGTTATTCAAAGCCTGTAACTTGCATCGCTTTTCACCCAAAAAAGAATTCAGTTTTATTTAGCGGTAGTTCGGATAAAACTATCAAGCTTTGGAATATTGAAACAGCTCAAATAACGCACACTTACACTAGACATACTAATGGCGTTACTTGCCTAGCAATTCACTCCAACGGAAAAATACTAGCCAGTGGTAGTCAGGATTGTAGTATTATTGTTTGGCCTAACCACACACTCATTGATCATTCTGCTCCTGTGTTATGTGTAGCAATTAGCCCAGATGGAGAGACTCTTGTTAGTGGTAGCCAAGACAAACAAATTAAAGTATGGAACCTGAGCAATGGTGAGCTGCTTCGTACTTTAACCGGACATTCTGCCTCTGTTTTGTCTGTCGTAATAAGCCCAGATGGGTACACTCTTATTAGCAGTAGCGAAGATAAAAGTATCAAAATTTGGAACTTAGAGACTGGGGAGGAAATTAAAACCCTCACTCAGAATTTAGCACCTGTCACCTCTTTAGCTATTAGCTCTGATGGTCAAATTTTAGCTAGTGGGAGTCAGGATTTCAGCATAAAACTGTGGAAATAATACAAAAATATACAATTCACCTTAAGTGAGAGCTGCGAGTTTAACTAAAATCTGTTCCCGCGCTAAACCGAAACATTAATATTTTTTCCGAAGGTTTGATAGTACCATCAATACGCCGATATTCTGCCCACTGTTTCACTCCCATATCGCGAAAACCTAGTTTATAATACAATGCGTAAGCTTCTGGGCGGCATACAGAAACCCGCAGTAAAGTTGGCTGCTCTTTCAGAGCACTTATCGCCTTCATCAATTGAGTGCCAACACCCTGATGCCGAAACGCTTTTACTACGCCCAAGTCCGCAATATAATCTAAATTTTCAACATCAATTTGAAAGCACTCCTGAAAGAAATCTGCGGAGAGGGAAACAGAATTATTAGAAAATAATGCCGAGCTTTTCCATAGTTTACTCCCCTTAAATGGAATGCTTGCACAGAAGCCTACAACTTGATGATCGGGCGCGATCGCAACCGCCAACTTCCCCATTTTTAAATAGGAACTTAGAATTTGTTCCAAATCAGAATTACTCCATTGCTGAAATTCTGGGGGTTCAGCAAAAATGTTCTGATAAATTTCGATTAAGGAAGAGAGGCGTTCGGGAAAAGTGCTTGAATTAACAACTTCAACTTTATACTGCATTTACTTCATATAGTATCGCTCCTAAGTTTCACCTCACATCTAAGCTGTCTGGGCGCTTAAGACTTCGCCGATTCGACAAACTTCGCCAAGAAACGACACAAAAGTGAAGTTTTCAATGAAAATCATGCGCTTGCGCCTCCACATCCCAGAATCGTCCTTGTAAAATCGCCAGCCAGGAAATTCGTATTGTTCAATAACGCGATCGCGTAATAAATATTCGTGCATTTTATCCAACTCGCTTTGATCGTCCAGAGCACTGCCGTCCGATCCAATTAGCTCCGCTGCCGTTTTTTGCTGAGCTGCTAGCGCGGCTCCGTTAGCAAACAATATCCGCTGATCGGCTATTTGCTGGATGTAGACTGGGTTAGAACTCCCGTAAAGCGCCGCAAAATCAATTTGGCTTTGTTCTATCGGTGTTGCAGGGGAGAGTTTTTGGACGGCGGCTCCGATTTCTTTGGGCGTAGATATGACGGAATTCTGGGGTTGGCTCGATTCAGTATTAGCGATCGCTTTAAGCTTTGAATCGAACTGATAGCCACGCACCGCGCTGGGCCAGCGCAGCTCAACGATGCCGCCTAAATTTTCGGCCGTTTGAACTAACTCCTGGCAAAGTCTTTCTAGCCAGCAATCAGCAGCTTGCTGGCTAGGAGCGATAATTGATGGTGTTCCGTTGTTTAGCTCTACTCTCCAGCCATCTGGTAAATATTCGTGTAATTCCATAATTATTTATCTCCCTATAGGTTCTGTTCGCATTCACACGGAAAACTTTGCTGATACAGATCGATTAACTTTTGAGCTTCCCAACCAAGCGCCGCAGCTAATTTCACAAGCTCCACCGGACTAGGCTTTCCACCAGAGCGCAGCAACAAAAGTTTATCTTCAG
>NZ_JARFTR010000289.1 GCF_029167235.1 Kamptonema sp. UHCC 0994
CGGCGTTACGTAAAGTGTGTGTAAGTCCTGAATTAGCTATTACCAATTACCAATTACCCATTACCAATTTTCTAATCCATTGATTCCTGGTACTTTTTCAAAATTTCCGGGATGTAATCATAGCCATCAACACCAATTATAGGAATAATTTGCGATCGCTCTTGTTTCAACGCTGCTTCAAATCCATCGCCCAATTGACCTTGTAAAATTATTAACAAACCTGCGGGCTTACGCCACTCGCTAGCACCAATTTGCTCTAAAAGATACATACTTAAACAGCCAGCAAAAACAGCCTTCTGCAAATTTTCCGTGCTATAATAAGCTTGAGCAAGATAAGCCAAATTCAAACCTTGCAAATACAAATCTCCAGAAACTTGGGCAGATTGCCAGCCATTTGCCAAGTATTTAATAGCTTCTTGGGGTTGGTCTAAAATCGTGTAAGCAATACCAAGACTACTATAACAAAGAGCTTGACTTTGGCGATCGCCTAATTGTTCAGATAACTGCAAACCTCGTTGCAAATAGTTAACTGCACTCTCATAAATCTCTGGTTCTACTTCTTGCAATTGCCGAGCTTTAAACACTTCGCTATAACCTAAATTAGCCAAAGCATTTACTTCTCCTAATTTATCACCGCTTTGACGGGATAGTATTAACGCCCGCTGACTGAAGTCAATAGCTTCTTCATAATTTTTTTGAGCTACATGAGTGCGGCTAAGGTGATTTAAGTTGGCAATTTCACAGGGTTTATCGCCTTCTTTGCGGGCAATTTCTAATGCTTGTTGATGGAAGTTGATCGACCGATCGTATTGTCCCATCGCTCGCATTGAAGCACCGATAAGTGTAAGAATCCTAGCTTTAGCTTGGGTTCCTTCCACACGCCGCAGGGGTTCATCTAAATACTCTAAAGTGTTTCGCAAATACTCGCCGGAAAAAGAGGCAAATACTCCGCCGTAAAGGGGGAAATAGTCGCGTTGGGAAAATGCCCGTAGAACTTGCAGCGTTAGCTGAAAACAGCTATTTGCTAAAATTTCACCGCTGCGGGTAGAATTGTTAAAGCCATTGGCTAATTGACACCAGATAACTGCAAATGTTAAAAAAGTAGAAATTGAAAGTTTTGCTCCTACTTTGGAGTCATAAATCAGTTTGTCAAACCAAGCCACTAACCCCCGTTGCAAGCATTGTAAAATTACGGCTAGTTCAATTAAATAACTTTGTTCTATATTACCTTGTTGGGCGGCAAATTCTGCGATAGAATGATTAAAGGAAATTGTGTTAAATAGTGCTTGCGGGAAGGAACTATTTACCTTTTTTGACCATAATGCCCAAGGGCCGTTTTGTTCAGCAGTGCCGGCAAATCCTAACTGCCGTTGTTGGTAAATCCAGCTTACGAGATCGGCTTCTAATCGCTGCCATGATGCTAAACCTTTGGTGATGCCAACGATAATTTGTTGTACGTCTTGTTCTGTGTCAGGATTAGCAATTTGCAGCATTTGTTGTTGCAATGATTTGGCTAATTGCTGCAATTGTTCGAGAGTGAGGGGGTGTTCTCGATTGGGGTCGATGATTTGTAATAATGTGAGTAGTCGATTGTTAGGTTCGGCAGTGATGATTTGTTGAACTGAAGATGCGATCGCACGGTCAACTCGGTTTTCTTTTTGCCAGCGTTCCCATTCGCCTTGAATGGTTTTGAGAGCTCTGAGAATACGACTTGCTTTAGCTTGTTTGAGCTCGTCTTTGTCAGTTTTGAGTTGGTTTTCAATAGCGTTCAAGCGTTCCGCGAGACAGCGTTCAAAGATTTCGCCGCTGCCGGGGCTGATTTCTTGGACGAGGATTTGATATACTTGCTCTTTAGAGCGAATTTGGCCTTTAAGGGTAATGT
The DNA here is from genome assembly GCF_029167235.1 of Kamptonema sp. UHCC 0994. Taxonomy (GTDB): domain Bacteria; phylum Cyanobacteriota; class Cyanobacteriia; order Cyanobacteriales; family Microcoleaceae; genus Kamptonema. The sequence goes on from NZ_JARFTR010000289.1 coordinate 1,883, forward strand.
CTACGATCTGGTCGATCATGGCTAGATTGCGATCGCGCAGTGAGGGTGAATCTGACATAGTTTTAATTTTAGGATCGATGGGTTTGTTTTCATTTTTAGTGCTGATGAGAGCGTGCGATCGCTTCTGAAAGCCCCTCCCAAATTTTTACCATCTCTGCTAAAAGTAATTATATAGCAACCGCCAAGGCGGTTAGGGGCTAGGGGCTAGGGGCTAGGGGCTAGGGAAAGAAGGGGAAGAAGGGAATAGAATCAGCGAGTTTGGTGGAACTCAGAACGTCCTAACTGCCAAGAAGGTTGCTATACAGGAAACTAATCATGCCAGTTTGAGCGACAACAGCTTACCTATTTTGGCCAAGCTGATGCAATCAATTCTACCCCAAACACTTCAGCAAAACTAGCCGCAACCACTGGCCGCACTCGATCGAGGTCAATGCCAGGGATAAACTCAGCTAAGCTGCCAACAGGACGATCGCTAATCCCACAAGGTACAATTTCTTTAAAACCTTGGAGATCGGGACAAACATTTAAAGCAAAGCCGTGCATTGTAATCCAACGACTAACCTTAATACCGATCGCGGCTACTTTGCGCCCCTCCACCCAAACCCCAGTCAAACCAGAAACGCGATCGCCCTGCAAACCCCATACCGCCAGCGCCCGAATCAGCACCTCTTCCAACTGCCGCAAATACCAGTGTAAATCTTGTTGATAGCGCCGCAAATTTAGAATCGGATAGCCCACCAACTGTCCGGGACAGTGATATGTCACCTCGCCCCCCCGCTCTACTCGATGTACTTCCCAATTAGTAACCATCGGGTCAAACTTGAGAAAATCCAGCGTCGCTCCTTGTCCCAAAGTGTACACTGGTGGATGTTCCAGCAAAATTAATACATCTGGTAAATCTGGGTTTTCCCGATGCTCTTGCACCAACCGCCGCTGAACTTCCAAAGCCACAGCATAGGAGACTTGCCCCTCATTAATTAACCAGCAGGGTACAGAAGTTAAAGCAGATGCAAAAACAGTAGTATGAATCATGCAAAAAATCAAGGGGTTTTTGATGCAAATTGAGTCAAATAAAATCAAGAATTGTCAAGGGATGCAAAAGATTTTAAAGTGCTTTGTTTTATAGAATACAAAGTGGTACTGTAAAACTATACCCAGATTAAGTAAGGAGGGGCTTTATGAAGCTTGTTATCCAGGGTAAAAATATTGAAATTACCGATGCGATTCGCGAATACGTCAATCAAAAAATTGACAAAGCCGTGAATCACTTTCAGGCATTGACTACCGAGGTGGACGTACACCTAAGCGTAGCTCGCAACCCGCGAATAAATACCAAGCAGACTGCTGAAGTCACGATCTACGCTAACGGTAGCGTGATCCGCGCCGAAGAAAGCAGTGAAAGCCTCTATGCCAGCATAGACCTAGTAGCAGATAAGATTGCTCGGCAACTACGGAAATTTAAAGAAAAACGACAAGACAAGACCCATACTAATCCTAAAGTGGGCGATGTCGTAGCAGAGGAGCCGGTTGTCTCGGATCTAATTGGCGATCGCACCCCTGAACTTCCCAGCGAAGTATTGCGAAGCAAATATTTTGTCATGCCGCCGATGACCATGCAAGAAGCACTAGAACAGTTGCAAGTCATCGATCACGACTTTTATATGTTCCGCAACGCCGAAACAGGTGAAATTAACGTGATCTATGAGCGCAAGCATCACGGCGGTTACGGCGTGATCCAACCTCGTAATGGTAACGGTAACGGTAACAATGGCAAAGTTGCTCATAACAGCGTTCCAGCCGAAAAGTCAAAAGCTCCGAAGGCTTAAGGCATAAGGAGCAGGGGGGCAGAGGGGCAGGGGGGGCAGAGGAGAGATTTCCGTCTTCCATCTCCCCCGCTCCCCATCTCCCCCGCTCTATCTAATTTTTGATAGCTTGCAGAGTTTTAAGAGATTCTTCGACGTGAGCTTTGAAGTTAAGCATAGAGTCAAAAATGTGCCGCACAACTCCTTGCTCGTCAATCACGTATGTCACCCTACCAGGAAGCACCCAGAGAGTTGCGGGCACCCCGTAAAGTTGCCGAACTTTGTTTCCCGCATCGCTCAACAGCGTAAAAGGTAGATTATGCTTAGCCGCAAACTGCTGATGGGATTGTTGTGAATCTTCACTGATCCCAATCACTTCTGCACCCGCATCCGAGAAAATTTCATAGCTATCTCGAAACGCGCAAGCTTCAGCCGTGCATCCGGGGGTGTCATCCTTGGGGTAAAAATATACAACAACTGATTTTTTGCCCCGAAAGTCCTTGAGGCTGACTGGTGAGCCTGTTTGAGAAGGCAAGGTAAAATCGGGTGCGGTTTCTCCAACTTTTACTGGCATATTTGCTAAAATCGGTGGTTTAAGGGAAATGTTAACTTTTGTTATTTTATCGCGATTCGGTAACACTACCACTAATTTTTAGAAGCCACTACGCGATCGCCTGTCTCGAAGCTTTCAAGTATTCACAATAACTTTAAGCAAAAGTCAACTAACTTTATCAACTCTTCAAATTGAAAACTTCACCGACTCAACAAAAAGAGTGACAATGAGCATAGGTGTTATGGGAAACAGTTGTTCTGAACCAAACTCTTTTTGGACGTTTAATTGGTTAAGATTCCTTGATATCTTCAACCGAAAATCCTCTTAGGTTTGATCGGATTAACTGTACTTTTGTTGCACTCTGACTGCTATCAAGTCAGTCAGAATTCTACGGTGTCTTAACTCTGTGGGGGGGTGGGCACCTAAATCGCTTCAGGGCACAGGAAAACTCGGTAATTGCCGAGTTTTTCTATTTTATAGATAAGATAATTGTTAACTGTCAACTGTTAGCTGTTAACAAAGCCAGGATTTGCAAAAAAACTTATTTTTAATTTTTAATTTTTAATTGATGGGTGAGCCTCCCCTCGCCAGATGCTAGTTTAATCTTAGACAGCTTAACATGGACTCAATTACTAACTTGAGAGATTTTGCCATGCACAGCGCTTACATCAATTACATCGGCAAATTTTTACCCGGAGAAGCTGTCAATAACGACGAGATGGAAGACTATCTCGGAAAAATAGCCGAGCGCCCCTCTAAAGTCAGGCAACGTATTCTTAAAAGCAATGGCATTAAACAGCGCTATTATGCCATTAGCAAGGAACAAAACACCATCTATTCTAACAGTCAAATGGCAGCTCATGCCGTCCGAGATATTCTCTCCCAATCTCATCTAGAACCAGCCACCATTGACTTACTTGCCTGCGCCACAACTATCCCAGATTTATTAGTACCTGGATTTGCCAGCATGGTGCATGGAGAATTACCAGAATTACCACCGCTAGAAATTATTTCAACTCAAGGCGTTTGCTGTGCGGGAATAGCCGCTTTAAATTATGCTAATTCTCAACTGCAATTAGGCAAAAGGCGGACTGCACTTGCGGTTGCTTCTGAGTTCGCCTCTCGCCTGTTCAAGCACACTAAATTTGAAACCGAAACTTCAGTTAAACCCGGCAAATTCCTTCCCTTTGACACCGAATTTTTGCGCTGGATGCTCTCCGACGGTGCAGGCGCATTCTTGTTGCAAAATCAGCCTCTTACTACAGGAATTAGTTTAAAAATAGAATGGATTGAACTAATTTCCCATGCTAATGCTTATCCCATTTGTATGTATTCTGGCTTAGAAGAGGAAAGCTCAAAAACAAGCTGGTTAGATTACCCCTCCTACGCAGATGCAGCCGCAGCCGGAGCCTTTGACTTGCGCCAGAATATTCGATTGCTAGATAATGTGATAAAATTAGGAGTAGAAGGATGGCTGCGATTAATTGCAGCAGGCCGCGTTAACCCCCAGGAAATCGATTGGTTGCTCTGCCATTACTCTTCCCACTTCTTCCGGGGACAAATTGTGGAACTGCTAGAAAAAGCAGACTGTATGATTCCTGAAGAAAAATGGTTTACTAACCTTTATACGCGGGGGAATACAGGTTGTGCTTCCATTTACTTAATGCTGGAAGAACTCTTTAATTCTGGCAAATTGCAGCCCGGACAAAAAATCTTTTGTTTTGTACCAGAAAGCGGTCGATTTACTACTGCTTATATGATGTTAACCGTTGTGGAAAATTCACCTGAAATTAACCAAAGTGTTGATTTAACTGAATTACCTGTCACCTCTCCCCTTGACAGCTTTAAACCTGCACGGCTTGATTCTCCCCAAGCCTATTTATTACGAGAATTAGCATTAGTTTGGCTAGAATTTGAGCGGAAATTGCGCTCCGTACCAATTCTACGGAAATTACACGGGGGAGAATTTACCATTGAAGATTATAAAGCTCTGTTGCGAAATCTGCGGCCGCAAGTTGTAGAAGGAGCTCGTTGGATTGCTCGTGCTGCTTCTTACATGACTGATTTTCGCCTCCGCTCTACATTTATCGGCCATGCTCAAGACGAGCACCGAGATTTTCAAATGTTAGAGCGAAATTACGTTTCCGTTGGTGGCGAATTGTCCGAAATTGTAGGAAGTGAAAAGAATATTGGTAGCGAAGCTTTATCAGCATTTATCTTTCACCAAGCCTCTCAGGAAAATCCGGTAGACTTAATTGGGAGTATATTTATTATTGAAGGGTTGGGGAATCAGCTTGCTGGAAAGTGGGCGAAACAGATTCAAGAAACCCTGGGTTTGCGGGGAGATCAAGTGTCATTTCTAGCGTATCACGGAGTGAATGATGAATCGCATCTTGGTAAGTTGGAGGAATTAATTAATGCAGAATGGATGACAGACGCGATTGCCCGTCGCATTGTTAAAACCGCTCAAGTCACTGCTCGTTTATACTTACTGCAACTGGAGGAAATTCGCTAATGCAAATTATTCAACCTCAAGAGACTGAAAATATAACAGAAGTTAAGAGCAATTTGCCCTACAGTCCTCAACCTTACAATCGATTAAATCCTAATCATTGGGACGTGCTTTTTGTCGATCAGTCTATCCCCGTCGATTTAGTGGCGAAATCTTACATGATTCGGGATTTACACAACTGGACTCGCAGTTATTTACTAATTCCTATTAAAATAATTGCGAACTTGTTGCTGGCTTTAATTATGACGGTGAAGCGTTTGCTTCCCTTTCAATTTAGCGCTTACACCTTAATGCACAAATCTGCTGCATTTTTCTTGAATAACTTTGTTTCTCCTGAAGCTTGTTATTTGATTGTGCGGCATATTTGTCTCGGTTCCAACATTATCAATTTTTTGATTGATAACGGCCCCGATCCGCAGATTCAGAAATCAACCCTCTATCCGCGCACTGTTGACGATTTAGCTAATAATGCTTTTTTGGAACATGACCTAATTCTCTATAACTTTGTTTGGGATTACAATCAAGCAATCCAAAAGAATCCTAATTGGTTAGAGGAGATTAAAAACCGGGTAGTTAACTACGATAGCATTCAACCTGCGGAAGTGGAAATTGATTTTAATAAACGCCGCTGGTTGAGGGTTTTAGATTTGGAATCTGCGATTGAGTTGTTTAAAGTGTTTTATTCTCTTTGTTTAACTAGCGATGAGTTTGCGCGGGCAGTAATCTCGCTTCAGTTAGATGAGAACTTTGGTATTTATATCAGTCAGATTACGGATAATTATGACTGGAATCATGTAATTAGAAACCGTCAACCTCTTGCACCAAATAGTCCTTTTAATGCAGCTCGCGATCTGTTTTTACACGGTATTGTGTCGGAATATCTTTACAGGTATTTGGAGATTCGTAAGCAGATGGTAGAGTAATGTTTAAGTGTTAGAAACTCGACCCGAAAGTATGATAAGGAAAGTGCTTTAATATGTTAACTAACTACATCCAAGCTGCCATGAAGCAAGCTAAGTATGAAATTTTCCCTGATGATGGGACTTTCTACGGAGAAATTCCTATCTGTGAGGGAGTCTATGCAAATGCTGTAACTCTCGAAGCTTGTCGAGAAGAATTGCAAGAGGTATTAGAAGACTGGATTTTACTTAGTCTCACGCTGAATCTTCCTTTACCCGTCCTTGATAATATCGACCTTACAATTACTAAAGAAGTCGCCTGATGCCCCCTTTAAAACCAGTCAAACGTCGAGAGTTAATTTATTACCTGAAACAACTGGGATTTGACGGCCCCTATTCGGGAAAAAGGCATCAGTTCATGTTGAAAGATAACCTGCGCGTCACCATCCCCAATCCTCATCAAGGTGATATTAGTGCCAACTTTTTAGCTAAAATTTTGGGACAGGCTAAAGTTGATATTAGTGATTGGGAGAACTTATAAATTTGAGAAAGTTTTGTCAATTGATTCGTAAGTATGATACAATTAGTTAATCTTAAAATCCTTAAATACTATGACAATTGAAAATCTGGAAGCTGAAGTGATGGCATTGCCAAGGGATGCTCAAGCAATATTGCTCTTGCGACTCCTAAAACACTTGGGAGAAAGTAGGGAAATTGATCCAGAAGTTGCATCTAGCTGGAGTGAGGAAGCCCAAAAACGCGATCGCGAAATGGATAGCGGCAAAGTTACTGGCATTTCGGCTCAACAAGTCTTTGATAAAAAACGGGGTAAAGAACTTTATGAGAATGTTATCCGCGCTCAAGTAGAAACACCGGAGAATATTGGCAAGATTATTTCAATTAATGTGGAGACGGGTGAATATGAAATTGGTGAGGATTTGGTAGTAACGAGTGGCAAATTAAAAGCTAAACAGCCTAATGCAATAATTTGGGCGGAACGGATTGGTTTTGATGCGGTTTATGCTGTTGGTGGTACATTAGCTAGTAATAATGTAGTGTTTTAAAAGTAATACTCATGTTAAAAGAATTAAAAACCATTACTCTTACAACTCTTCTGGTATTAGCAACAGCTAAACTGGGTTCTACTGCACCTCTCCCAACTCCTAATAATCAAGGGGATTATACGGGAAGAGCTTATCATACTTATTGGGAAGTAGTAGACCCAGACCCAAATGGGTTAAATTGTCGCATGACAAATTCTTCTTTTGAAGAACTTATGCGTGTTGACAACCGCACTCCATTTGAGTTTTTTAATTGGTCTGTAATTGGTGTTTTAAAACAGGGACAGCGTTTTGAAAGCTTTCCTAGTAATGCTGCTGGTACTTTCCGGGATACCAGGGGTTTACCTTGGCTTTTTGTAGGAAAAAACTACGCTACTGGTGGGGTGCAACGTTGTTTTATTCGCGCTAATAGTCAATTTGTTAAACCAGTACAGATGTCATCGACTCGCGTACAACCTCAAGCGAGTCAACCGCTTACAAGTTCCACAGCGCTGCCGATGAAGCTTGGTTTTGACGAAGGATTTGGATCGATTGTAGTACCAGAAAGTAATACCACAGCATCGGCCTATGGAGGACGCTTAAGGCGATATGATGTTCACATTGCTAAAATGTTTGAAGTCACTTACTTTATGTGTCAGCAGGGGAATTTAAGACCCGGTATTACATGGAATTATGAGGCTGGGGGTGGCACGATTAATATGGGAAGTTTTGAAATAACCTGCCGACTTGCTAATCAAATAGTTAGTGCCTATAGTTTAGGTAAATCAGAACCTACGAATATTACTTTTTCGGCTGGTGAAACCGGTCGCGCCGATGTCAGAAGTTTCAACATTCCTGTGCTAGATATTACAGGTGATAAAGTACCACGCTGGATCAGTTTTGTGCAGGGATTTCAGCCAGTGAGGAGGTAGGGGGATTTGTAAGATGTAGGGTGTGTCATAAGTAAAATTACTCTTCCATCTAAATAAGGAGAAATAATTTTTATACTGAAAATCTCTCTGTTAAGTCAGTGTTTTCAACTCAGATGAGGATTTATATGCAATCACTAATACCTATAATTATCAGCCTTGTTATTTCAGTTTCCTGGCTACTTAATCGAAGTATCCTAGTTGCCTACGGAAAAGATTTTCTAAAAGAAGGGATAAAATGGATAGGTAATAGACCTATCCTAGTCCCTACGTTTGCAGTATTTTTCCTGCCAATATTTATTGCCTATCTAACACTAAATCAAATTCCTGACATTCTCAAATTTATTTTGCCCTTAATTACTTTCATTGCAGGTCAGTTTATCGGTAAATATGAGAAGCAAATAGAAATTAAAGATAACCAAAAGGAAAGCTTGTCAAAACTTAAGAGGAGTCTCTCCAGAACTCGTGAAAAAATTTCTTTAACTAAGAAAATAGTTCAATTAGAGCTAGATTCAATTAACAGCCAGGATAGAGGAATTTTTGAAGAAAGGTTACAATCCATAGATGAAATCACCGAAGATTTTTTAAGACTTGACTCCTCAAAATTGATCGATGATAAATTGTTAACTATAGATGAAGTCTATAACCTTCGGGAAATCAGTTTACTTATTGATCGATTCAATGAACTAATTGAAGAGCGAAGAGAGTATATATCAAAATGTAGGGAGTCAAATAGTAATCTAACTGATACTTATTTTGATCTATTAAAAGGAACAGATAAAGAGATACTAAAAAACGCTGGACTTATTGAAAAGGTCATGGATAAAATCTCAAAAACTGAAATAAAATTGTAGTATCTACATCAACAACTGCATAAAAGCATTCACCGCATCATATTGATCCCCCATCCGCGAATAAAACTCGATTAATCTTAAATCCAACTCCGGCAAAAGTGTACTCTTACTCACCAATTCATACCCCGTAGAACCCAAACAATAAACCGAAATTACCCCATCCTCCCAAAACCAAACCTCTCCCACTCCCACTCGACGATAAATTTCCAGCGTATCAATTCCACCACTCGTTACTATCACCTCAATCGCCAAATCTGGAACTGACTTCCGCGTACCCAAACAATAAGACTCATCTGGTTCTTTCCGTGCCCCCAATTCCTTCATCCCAATCGTCGTACTACCACGTGCATAAAAACGAATATTTTTCATCCGCATATAAATTTCTAAAAGCTGACCTAAAGTTTTTTTCGGTTCTTCATGAGCATCAGATAAAGGAGCCATAATTTCTAAATACCCATCTAAATAAGTTAAATGTGCGCCTGTTTCTGCTAAATCTACATCCAACTTTTCCAGAGTCTCCCATGTCACATTTGATAGCAAGGCTCTACCTTGATTCAATTCAGGCTTAGAAATTGCGACAACCATCTGACTTACCTTTTGCGCTTTTTTATAATATAGCAATTTAAACTCGTCATTTATTTACATTAATATAGCTAATTTGTCAATGAGTTTTTTTACTTATCTTTTGCATTACCATTTTAACTTGCAAATAACTGTAACGATTTTTACCAATTTATACTTTCTTCAGAATCTCAAGTTAGTCTAGGTATAGAGATTAAATTTACCTACATACCCCGCAGGAGGGTTGCTATGGTTACAACATCGCTACGGCCGAAAGAATCTCCCTCACCCGCTTACATCTGTCCAATGGATCGGAGTTGCACTTACCTGCAACTGGCGGGTAACTTATTACAAATAGATCCAGGCTTGCTGATAATTCTCGAACAGCCTCGAAAAGTAGTCACTGTCTCCATTCCCGTAAAACTCGATAGCGGTGAAGTGCAGGTTTTGGCGGGCCACCGCGTACAGCACTCCAATGTCCTTGGCCCTTACAAAGGCGGGACTCGCTACCACCCGTCTGTTACTCTGCGGGAAGTATCTGCTCTAGCGATGTTGATGACCTGGAAATGTGCTTTATTGGGCATTCCCTACGGCGGCGCTAAGGGTGGAATTGCGATCGATCCATCTAACTACAGCGTCGGCGAGTTAGAGCGCATTACCCGCCGCTACACTACTGAATTGATTAAAGATATCGGCCCAGCGGTTGATATTCCTGCCCCTGATATCGGCACGAGCTCTCGTGAAATGGCTTGGATGATGGACACCTATTCTATGAATGTGGGTCATGCAGTGCCGGGGGTGGTAACGGGCAAACCCTTGTCTATCGGTGGTTCTAAGGGTCGCGAAATGGCAACGGGGCGCGGTGTGATGATTACTGTCCGCGAGGCCTTACTAGAAAGGGGTAAAACTTTAGCAGGAACACGAGTCGCAATCCAAGGGTTCGGGAATGTGGGCAGCTCGGCCGCTTTATTAATGCACGAAGAGGGGGCTAAGATTATAGCAGTCTCGGATGTTAGCGGCGGACTCTTTGCTCCTGAAGGGCTGGATATCCCTGCTGTGAAACTGTATGCTCAACAAAATAATCGCAGCATTGCGGGTTTTCCTGGTGCGATCTCGGTCAGTAATGCTGAACTGTTAACGTTACCTTGTGATGTGTTGATTCCCGCAGCTTTGGAAGACCAAATTACTGAGGAAAATAGCGATCGCATCCAAGCCAAATTCGTAGCAGAGGCGGCTAATGCTCCTGTTACTTTGATAGCAGACCAAATGTTAGAAGCGCGTGGGATAACGGTTTTGCCAGATATTTTAACGAATGCTGGCGGAGTGGTGGTCAGTTATTTGGAATGGGTGCAAGGCCAATCCTACGTATTTTGGGACGAGGAACGAGTCAACCGTGAAATGGAAGGATTGATGGTGCAAGCTTATCACCGAGTCAGCGAACTAGCTAAGGCGCGGGAGGTGTCTTTGCGGCTAGCGGCTTATATGCTAGGCGTGGGGCGCGTGGCTCAAGCGTTGAGCGATCGTGGTCTTTATCCTTGACTTTTTCGCCAACTTGCAATAAAATTTTAATGTAAATAATCACAGTTTCCCAGTTGCCAAAGCTAGGAAACTGAGATTTTTTTAAGCGTAAGTCCTGGCAAAAATAGGGTATCCCGGAGGCTCAAACTCTGCTTATACAATCCATAATGAAAGTCTGACGCACCCTACAAACTTATTGAAGTGTGCTAGTTGCGTAAGTCTCTGCTTTTGATCCGCCCTAGTGCGGTAAAGTTAGATTTATGGATGATGACTACCTAAGCGTAATTAATACTGACGCTGAACTCGAAAGCCCTTTGGATCGTTTGGAGGAATCGGAACCCCCGCAGCCAGATCCAGAGGAAATGTTGCCTTTGCTGGAATCTCCAGAAGCGCAGCAGCGCATGATCGCAGCGAGAGCTTTTTGCGAACTCCAAGACGATCGCGCCATCCCCCATTTAATTCGCCTATTGCGAGATGGCTGTCCTTTAGTGAGGGTAAGTGCGGCCTATGCTTTGGGGCGCAACCCCAGTCGGGATGCGGTGGAACCGCTGATTGACCAACTCAACCGTGATTGGAACGGTTATGTCCGTAAAGGCGTGGTTTGGGCCTTGGGAAATTGTCGCGATCGCCGCTCTTTAGCCCCCCTAATTGATACTCTGAGAACAGATATTTCGGCTGTGCGGCTATGGGCGGCAAGTTCCCTCGGTCAGATGGCAACTGTCGGTTACGATGTGGTAATCGGCGCTGTTCCTCCCTTAATTGAAGCTTTGCGGCGAGACTCTGTAGCGGCGGTGCGGAGTAATTGTGCTTGGGCGATCGGTCAACTGTGCCGCGAATTGCCGAATAATGTAGTTTATGCTGGCGCGATCGATGGTTTAATTGAAGCTTTAGAAGAAGACAAAGATTTAAGTGTGCGCGAAGATGCCAAGTCATCGCTGTTGCGAGTAGGAGATCCGCGCGGGTTACAGATTATTGAAGATTTAGAAATGGATGGTTTGCTGTAGTTGAAGGAAGAAGGTCGGAAGTAGGTTAGGTACGTAGTTGGGCTTTAGCCCCTCTTAATGCAGGTTAGGTACGTAGTCGATGCTCTAGCCCCTCTTAATGCGCTAAAGCGCAACTACGTACCTAAGAGCGCTAAAGCGCAACTACGTACCTAAGAGCGCTGAAGCGCAACTACGTACCTAAGAGCGCTAAAGCGCAACTACGTACCTTAAAATTAACCGCTTATAAAAACCTATGCAAATCTACTATCGCTAATAGAGGAGCAAAAGCCTAAGTCTACGGTGTAACTTAACCAAAGGTAAGTAATATTGCATTACTGCTTGCTTTTATAAGCTTGTCCACTACTCCTCTGTTAGAGCTTGAAACCTTTGGGTGTTTGTATATTCAGTTGGTGTAGTCAATTCGTATCAGGTGTTTTAGTAACACTCAAGTTACTTGAGCCTTAATAACTCGCATTGACCAAGCGCAAGTTTATTATAACTTAATTCCGCTAAAACAACTCACTGATCTTCACCCAATACCCACAATTCGTTAATTCAATACTAGGTAAATCTAGGTATTTTGGCTAATGCAACCAACCCTGATTTTGTGCCACTTGCGTAAGTCCTAGACCGGCTAACCATCCTGTTGTCCAAGCACTTTGGAAATTAAAGCCCCCTGTCACGCCATCAATATCTAAGATTTCCCCAGCAAAATAAAGACCGGGACAGCAGCGGCTTTCCATTGTTTTGAAATCAATTTCTTTTAAGTTAACGCCGCCGCAAGTGACAAATTCTTCTTTAAATGCGCCTTTTCCTTTAATCTGATACTCACCTTGGCTGAGTTCTTGAATGAGTTGATTAAGGCTTTTGTTTGATAGTTCTGACCAGCGTTTTTCGCTGTCAATTCCAACAGCAACGGTTAAACGTTCCCAGAGACGGCGGGGAATGGGAAGGGGACAGCTTGTTGATATCGCTCTTCTTGGTAATTGGGATTTAACTGCTAGTAATTGTTGCCGTAAAACGTCGGGTTTATACTGGGGAAGCCAATTAATTAATAATGATGTTTGATAGCGACACTCATGTAGAAATCTCGCCCCCCAAGCGGATAGTTTTAGTACCGCTGGGCCGCTTAAACCCCAATGAGTAATTAGGATTGGCCCGGTTTGTTCTAATTTTGCTGCGGGTAATTGTACGCGAACATTACCAACGGAAACGCCTGCTAAATCTTGGAGGCGAACATCGGAAATGTTAAAGGTAAATAAAGATGGTACTGGGGATTGTATGGTGTGACCTAAATTTTTTGCCCACTTGAAACCGGAGGGACTGCTACCAGTGGCAAGTAGAATGCGATCGCATTTTAACTTTTCCCCTGATTTTAATTCAATTTCAAAATTCGTTGTTAATCTATTTATTGAAACGGCAGCAACACCTGTGCGAATTTCTACGCCTGCATCTTTAGCAGCCTGAATTAAAGTGTTAACAATTGTCCCAGAATCGTCTGTTGTGGGGAACATCCGACCGTCTTCCTCTGTTTTCAGTTTAACACCCTGACTGGCAAACCATTCTACCGTATCGTGAGGTTGAAAGCGAGTGAAAGCACCCCGCAGAGCTTTGCCACCTCTGGGGTAATTTTGTACTAAAATTCCTGGGTCAAAGCAGGCATGAGTTACGTTACAGCGTCCTCCGCCAGAAATACGAACTTTGGCGAGGAGTTCCCGCCCTGCTTCTAGTAAAGTGATCCGAGTTTGGGGATGAGCTTTGGCTGCTGCGATCGCTCCGAAAAACCCTGCTGCACCCCCACCCACAACGACAACTCGCAGAAATTTATCGGACACATTTTTTCTCGCTTATTCGGGTTCAAAATCTGATTTTGCCACACCGCAAATCGGACAAACCCAATTTTCAGGAATATCTTCAAAGGCTGTTCCAGGTGCGATGTCGCCATCAGGATCGCCTAGTTCTGGATCGTAGACATAGGCGCAAGTTGTACAGACGTATTTTTGCATTTTTACTTTTTCCTAATGGGTTGACTAGATATTAGAAGTTTCCAGATTCAAAGTTATGAAGTTGATTTTACCATGCTTTTCGCATTATTGGTAACGCCACCGGATGACCGGGCTTTTTGACTATTGGGACGGCGGCGTTACTGTATGCGTCACGTCTGAAATTAACAATTAAAAATTTAAGATTGCTAATAAGTTTGCTAATTTTAAATTTTTAATTGTTAATTTCGGAATAGTTTAGAGGACTCCGGCGTTGCCTAGACCTAAGATAAATCCGGCTCCGAGGATGTGTCCTAAGCTTGTGGTTGCTAATAATTCAGGTACGCCAAATCCTGTGAACATCCCTGGTAGGTCAACGGGTAAAGCTGGCCCTTTCCCCCGGTTGTTCTTGGAGATGCCATAGTAGCCGATCGCGATCGCTAATAGATTGGCAAGAATCATTACGAGGCCTACACCCGGAGACCATTCTGGTGTATGGGGTGCTGTAGACTCGACGGCCAAAAGTAAAGCAGAGTAAATCAAGTTCCTAATCTCCTTTGATAAACTTAGAAAGGATTGTGAGTTTAGTGGTTGGTAGGCAAATTATGAAAATCCATCAAAAATGGACTCTCAGACCAGAGCCAAGTCTGTATCAACGTCCAAACAGGTTGTCTGGACGGCTGAATTCTGGGACTAATTGAATGCAAAGATTATAAATAGTGCTTAGCCACAAACTAAAATTTGTTTTAATAGTTAACAATAAGTTTATATTTTGATACAAATGCAACAGAGAGGTGCGATCGTGCGGGTCAAGATTTGTGGTATTACGAAGCCAGAGCAGGGGCAAGCGATCGCGCAACTAGGAGCGGCGGCTTTGGGGTTTATCTGCGTGCCAGCATCACCCCGGTACATCAAACCAGAGTTGATTCGCGCGATCGTCGCGGGTTTGCCCCAGAATGTCGATCGCATTGGGGTTTTTGCTAATTCCACAATAGAAGTCATTTGTCAAGTATCTGGTCAATCTCAATTAAATGGCGTGCAGTTGCATGGAGATGAAAGCCCAGAATTTTGCGATCTTCTTCGGCAATATTTACCAGGAGTTGAAATTATCAAAGCTTTGAGAGTAAAAACACCTGAAACCTTAGAGAAAGCCGCTATTTATGCCGCTCATGTTGATACCCTACTATTAGATGCTTATCATCCTAACCAGCTAGGAGGTACGGGCAAAACAATAGATTGGAGGAGTTTAAAACAGTTTCAACCAAGTTGTCCTTGGCTGCTAGCGGGCGGTTTAACACCAGATAATATATTGGATGCACTCAAACATTTACAACCTAATGGTATCGATCTTTCCAGCGGTTTAGAAATAGCACCGGGAGATAAAGATTTGAGCAAAGTTGCCAGATTATTTGAAGTAATTGCAGTTAGAAACGGCGAATTTCAAATCGGCTATCGCCCTCCGGTTCTTCATACTCTATCCTCAAATCTTTAACTGATGAGGCAGTTTAGCCATTTTTATACTTTATCATTATTCACGAGGCACAGAAGACTGTATGATTAGTAAAATACAAAAATCAGGCGCAATTCAAACTGGAGGGTTTTAACCTATGATTTTACTAATAGCAGCAGTCATAAGTTTTCTGGCGGGATTGGCACTTGCCTACTGGTTGGTAGAAAAGCGATTGCAGCAGCAAAAGCTAAACCAAAGCGAGCAAAGTCGCAGAATATCTGAGGAAATGGAAAGAAATCACCAGTCTCGGATGCAAGAAACTATCAAATCCCTACAAGCTGGAGAAGAAAACCGCCTCCGACAAGTTACTGAAGAATTAGAGCAAGCTCACAACTCCCGGCTACAGGAAACAATACAATCCTTACAAGAGCAGCACGATGCTCATTTAATTCAAATTACCGATGAATTGCAGAAAACCTATGAAGACAGGAGACAGTCAGAGCTACAATCTCTGCAACATCAACACCAGAGCAAGTTAAAACAAACCACTGAAGAATTACAGATTAGCGAAGCTCAAATGCAGACAACTATCAGGGAACTGCAAGAGCAATATGAAAGTCAATTGGTGCAAGCTGCTGAAGAATTAGCTAGAACTTATGAAGCTCAGAAAGAATCAGAGATCGAGCTGTTACAACAGGAATACGAAAGCGATTTAAGATTAGCCGCTGAGGAATCCCAAGCTCACGAAGCTCAGATGCAGGGAAATATTAGGCTACTGCAAGAACATTATGAAACTCAGTTGAAAAATGCAATTGAGGAGTTGCAAACTCATGAAGGTTACACGCAACAAACTGTCAGAATGTTACAAAAACATTATGAAAGTCAGTTAGGACAAAATCCAGTTTTGGAAGCATCTCCATCAGAGACAGTGATTCCTAGTTTTCTGGAGTCATCACAATCAGATCCGCTAACTTCAAATCATTCTGCGCCTTTGGAGTTAGAAATTGGAGAGCAGAAAATCCCAACATTGAACTTCACGGCTCAACCCTTAGCTCAGGAATTAGATAATAAAATTGTGGCCTGGGGAGATTCCCGCCAAATCAGTTTTGTTAACCAGTTAATCAGTTATTCTAATCATCAAAATGGTCGGATTCGCAGGTTGGTAGCATCAGCTTTAGGCAAGATTGCTACTGTTAATGGTTTTCGGGTAGAATTGCAGCCAGCCATCCCGATTTTAGGAAAGCTAAGTAAAGATTTAGAGCCACAGGTTCGCTTGTCTGCCGTAGAAGCTTTAGGGGCGATTAAGTCTGATAAAGTAATACCTTTTCTGCAATCTTCTCTTAGAGATACTGATGGAGCAGTGGTTAAATCTGCAAGTCTTGCCCTTGAAAAATTTAGGTATTATCCAGCAAAATCTGCGGCTAAAACTAAAGATTCTAAACTCAAGAAACCTCAGCGCTAATACTGCGTGTAACTACGTCAATTTTACTAAGAACATTCAAGCTTGATTTTCATAAGCAGAGTCAAGAGTTTAAAGCAAGACTTACGCACTGGAAGTCAAAACCCGGTTTCTACGTCAATATCTCTCGGAGAGAGCGACAATTTTTTAGAGAAACCGGGTTTTTTTGCGTAAATCCTGTAAATATGGAAAATTAAAGATTTGGAAACTAGAAAATTACGAATAAACCCGGTTTCTTGCCTCGATCTGTATAAGTTCTGACCAACTTTGAAAAATATTGCTACAATTTTAGTCTCTAGCAGTTATCCCAATGTACTACTTCAAAAAATCCCTGATTAAAACTTTAAGCTACATTCTGCTTTTACTGCTGTCGTTCGCCGCGATCGTTGCTTGTAATTCTGCTACCACATCGTCTATTAACGATCGCCCACCCCTCAAATTTGCTCATAGTTTTTGGCCTGGAGTTCTTCCAATAGCGATCGCTGAAGACAAAGGCTTTTTTAAGCAGCAAGGGGTAAAATTACAAAGAATTTATCTACAAGATCAGGATGTAGCCATACAAATATCTGATTTTGTAGCAGGTAAATATGACGGTATGATCTTAGCTTTAGGGGATGTGGTTACTCTTGTTAATGCTAACCCTAGCCTGCTAATTGTTGCTGCTATTGACGAATCAAAGGGAGCAGATGCGATTATCAGCTCACCTCAAATTAAAGATGTAGCCAGTCTAAAAGGCAAGATAATTGGTGTAAAATTTGGTACTTTTGGCGAATTATTTGTAAATAGGATGTTAAGTCTCAACGGCTTAACTACCAACGATGTCAAATACAGCAATATTAACGCTGATAAAATTTATGAACCCTTAAAAAAAGGTGAAGTTCAGGCAGGACATAGCTGGGAACCATATATGTCTCAGTTAACTAAAGCTGGTTTCCATGTACTATTTACTAGCGCTAAAACTCCTGGATTGATTCCTGATGTAATTGTGTTCCGAGGTATGGTAGTGCGCGAGCGCCCGGAGGATATCAAAGCATTTTTGCGTGCCTGGTTTCAGGCAGTAGATTACTGGCTAGCCAATCCTCAAGAAGGAAACGCTATCATTGCCAAAGTTTTGAAAATAAAGCCTGAAGATATCTCCCTAGAAGGATTGCAGTTATTGACAGTTAAAGATAATATAAAAGCCTTTGCTTCAGGCAACACTACAGAATCTTTAGCTTATACAATGAAGCTATATAGCGATTTTGCAATTCAAAAAGGAAATCTTACCCGTCCGCCAGAGATTGATAAATTTCTCACTCCTGCATTCCTACCCAAGCCGTAATCCATGTGGCATTCTCGACTGAGCCTTCGCACCAAATTGATAGTTGCTTTTCTAGTTGTGGCGTTGATTCCACTACTTTTATTGGCATTTATCAATAAGCAAGCTACCCAAGAGATCCTAACGAGTAACGCTAATCAGTCACTATATGTAGCGGCTTATCAAACTGCCTATAACATCGATACCTTTATCGAGACTAATCTCAATACCGTGCGAGTAGAGGCAATTTTGCCTATGTTTACTAAATATTTGAGTTTAGCGCAGCCAAAAGCTGAAGGCTCTGATAAAGCTGATGCACTCTCTACACTGATTAGTCTTAGTCGCAAAGATACAAGCAATATCTATTCCTATGCTCTATTGGATGTGCAGGGGGAGAATCTTATCGATACAAATACGCCTAATATCGGTCAAGATGAATCAAAACGTGACTATTTTACAGAGGTACTCAAAACCGCTTTGCCTTATGTTTCGGCTATCCAATTTTTACCAGAACGATCTGACTTATTTGTAATTTACTTTAGCGCCCCTGTCCGCAATTCTCAGGGAACAGTAATTGGTGTGTTGCGGTATTGCTACATGGCAACAATATTACAGCAGATGGTGAATGTACAAATTGGTATTGCTGGCTCCAAATCTTTCCCATTTTTATTAGATGAAAACTATATCTATCTGGCACATGGCAGCCAACCAGAATTAATATTCAAATCTATTTTACCCCTCGATCGCGATCGCATTGAGCAACTACAAGCGGCGGGAAGATTACCCCTTGAACCGATCGCATCTCTCTCAACTAATGCACCAATTTTGAAGCAAAGCTTGGATAACGCTGCTAATCAAAAATTCTCAGTTGTATCTTTGGAAGAAACTAACTATCAACCTACTGCGATCGCAATTGCCTCAGTTAAAAATAAACCTTGGCACGTTATATTTGCTCAACCACAAGCGGTATTTCTTGCTCCTATTGAAGCTCAAACTCGCTCTGTACTAACCTTGGCAATTGCGATCGCGATCCTTGTTGTTATTAGTGCAGTGCTAATTGCTCAACTTTTAGCTAAACCACTCCTTTACTTAACCAGAATGGTCTCTCAATTCGATCGGGGTAAATTGGATATGCAGATTGAGGTTAAATCGCGCGATGAAGTCGGTCGCTTGGCTGAATCATTCAATCGCATGATCGAGCGAATGGGCAGTTATACCAAAGGATTAGCTAAGGCTAATGCACAATTGGAAGAATCCAATTACTTGCTAGAACAAAGAGTGGTAGAACGAACAGCAGACTTGAGTGCAGCTTATCAGGAAATTACATCTCTCAATCAGCAACTCAAAACAGAAAATTTGCGAATGGGTGCAGAATTAGCAGTAACTAAAAAATTACAACAGATGATTCTACCAAAAGAGGAGGAACTCAATGGTGTAGAAAAACTAGAAATCGCTGGTTTTATGGAACCTGCTGATGAAGTAGGAGGAGATTATTATGATGTTCTCCAACAAAATGGTAGAGTCAAAATTGGTATTGGCGATATCACAGGACACGGCTTAGAAAGCGGTATAATTACGATCATGGTTCAGTCGGCAGTGCGGGCTTTACTGACAAATGGTGAAACCGATCCTGTCAAATTTCTCTCGGCAATTAATCGCACGATATATGATAATATACAACGGATGAATTCTAGTAAGAATCTTTCTCTTATTCTCTTGGATTATCACGAGGGTGTTGTCTACCTTAGCGGACAACATGAAAGTGTGATTTTAGTGCGTTCTAGTGGTGAAGTAGAAGAGATTGATACGGAAAATTTAGGGTTCCCGATTGGTTTAATAGAGAATATTAGTGACTTAATTTTTACAGCTAAATTGGAATTGAAATCAGGGGATGTTCTAGTTCTTTATACTGATGGTATTACTGAAGCAGAGAATGAGAAAAAGAAACTGTATGGATTAGAAAAATTGCTCGAAGTGGTTAGTCAAAATTACTATAAATCTGCCAAAGAGATTCGTAATGTTGTGATTGAGGATGTGCGCTCGCATATTGGCTCTCGTAAAATATTTGATGATATTACTTTGGTAGTATTGAAGCAGAAATAGAGTTTTCTGCTAAAATTAGAAGAATCTGTAAGGAGGTAATAGCAATGCTGATGAAGCTAAATAAGTTACTTGACGAACAAGCGCTGCAACGCCAAGATCCTGAAGATCGCTACATCACGGATCGCATCAACTGGGAGCAATATGAGACAATGCTCGCCAAGATCGGAGACGCTGCCGGATATCGAGTTACTTATTTAGATGGAGTTTTAGAAATTATGGCACCTTCTCGCCGTCCTGAAAGTGGAAAAACTCGCATTGGCGATCTTCTACTCATTTACTTTGTAGAAGCTGATATCAATTATTTTCCTTTTGGTTCTACAACTCTGCGACAAGAGGAGAAAAGTAGCGGTATTGAACCTGACGAAGCTTACTGTATTGGCACTGACAAAGAATTTCCCGATCTGGCAATTGAAGTTACTATTACCAGCGGGGGTATCAATAAACTGGAGGTGTACAGAAGGTTAAACGTGCGAGAAGTTTGGTTCTGGCAAAATCAACGTTTTTCTCTCTACTATTTGCAAGAAGAAACTCCAGTTCAATTTGTGCAAGCCTGCGGTTATGAACTAATTCAGAAAAGCGAGGTGCTTCCCGATCTCGATATTGAACTGTTGACGGAATGTATGAAAAATCCTAACTCGCTAGCGGCTGTAAAAGAATTTCGGCAAGGTTGGCGATCGCAACTCTAATCGTAACTACAAAATCACAAATAACCTAAAATCGCTGACCGGTACCGAAGAGAACTCTCACGCCGCCGCGATCGCTAACCCCGATATCTAAGCGAATTAACCCAAAAGGCGATCGCACTCGCACTCCTACCCCAGCCGCAGCCCCCGTCCCCGGTTTGTCCCGGACAATGGCTGGTTCTCCCAATACGCTGTCGCCAGAACCTAAATCTGAGGCAAAATCGACAAATATCACGCCACCGATATTACTCCTGATGGGAAAGCGATATTCGCCGGAGGCTAAAAAGTAGCTGCGGCCAGTACCAAGAGCTCCCGATGTGTAAGCCCGCACAGAACTACTACCGCCGAGACGGAAAGCTTCTGCGGGAGGGAAGTCGCCGATGATAGTACCGGCTTGCAAGTTAAAGGCAAACATTTCGGGTAAAGCTTTGGGATCGTTTCTACCTATCCATTGTATAGGCACGTATTGTATGTAGTTAGCCAACAGCCTATTCATAGTGATATTCCCCCGCCCTAGAGGAATTGACTGTTCTGTACTGAGACTAAGAATCGAGCCGCTAGTAGGGTTGAAGGGATTATTCCGCCAGTCGCGGGTGAAGCCCAAAGATACAGTATATAATTCGTCAACGCCAGTACCGCTAAAAGTGAGAGGATTTCCTTCTTCGTCCCGTCGGGCAATCCTCAAATTGCGATCGCGCGTGCTGATGCTGGTATAGTTCAATCCTAGAGTCCCCTGCCAATCGCCAATCGGTCGGGTGAAATTGACATTTCCACCCATCCTGATTTCCCGGACTTTGTTGTCGTCGGGCAAATTGACATCTTTATCGAAAATGTCGGAACTCCGGCGATCGCGAAAAGTTCCGAAACTGTAACCCAAACGGTTTTCGCTGGCAAGATAGGGGCTTGTAAACCGCAAATCGTACTCAAAGTCTCGGAGACTAGGCTGGACAAGTACCGATACCCGCTGACTGCGGCCGAGTATTTGCCGAACTCCCAAAATTACAAACACCCCAAGGTCATCGCTGTAGCCGCCGCCAAAGTTAAAACTGCGAGGCTGACCTTCGGTGACGTTGTAGATGACATTGACATCAGTGCCGACTTGTTCTGTGGAAACTGTAACCTTGGAAAATAAAGCCAATTGCCGCAACTGTTGTAAATCACGGCGGACTGCTGCTTGACTATAATTATCTCCAGCTTTGAGTTGAATCTCGCTGCGGATGAAATCTTCTGAGATTCGCCCCTGAATTGGGTTGCCTTCTTTATCTACGGCTTCGCCTTTGGAGTTAACGAATCTAACTTTTACATCTCTGACATAAGCGCCCTCTACATCTTGGGTCACTTCCTCCCCTTGACTCATTTGTACGCTACCGCCGAGTTCTTGGGCGCTGTTTAAGGGTTGGGCGCTTTGGCTGGTGGTGAGTGAGGGCATCGGACTGACGATGCTTTGGGTCGGCGTAGCGATCGCGGATTTAAAATCTTTAGGGAGAGCTTTTTTTGCTGATACTGTCACCGTCTCTACAGTATCATTCTCGATCGGTCTAGGCGAATAGCCAAGGCCTGGCGAATAGAATTCGCGGCTACACAAACCAAGTCCGCCTTCGCGGACTGAAGACCCATCAAGAATTTTACAACCCGCGAAGGCGGGTTTTGTTTGTATAGACGCGGTTTCAACCGCCCGGTTTTTAATTTTTGGTTCGGGGGCTGAAGATTCAGCGATCGCTAAACCTGCATTGGTCAACCCGCCTCCGACCAAGGTTGCTAAACTCAAAACTATAACTTTTGGAATACGCATAGAAACTAGATTTAAGCCACTTCCAAGGAATATTAGCGAAAATCTGCCAAAAAGCCTATGCCTCTAAAGTGAGAAGCGATCGCGTAAATTTTGGAGATCGCGATCGCCCAGAAAAAAATTCACCAGCTAAATAGCCTGTCGAGACACCCGCTTCTCAAAATGAGCTTGAGTCTGTTGCAACAGATGTTCGCGGCTATCTTTAGCCTGTGTAATATTCGGGACTAAGTTACGAGCCTGTAAAGTCATGTGAAGCTGTAGATGAGCTACGTACTCACTGACATCTTCACGCAATGAGCAAGCCGGATATTCTGTCAACTGCGAGTTCAAAGTGTTCTCCTTCCCTTATGCTGCGTCGTTTTCAGACCACCATTGAAGGTATCACAGGACTCTTGTTATGTTTCTAGTTTGCAATAAAGTTTAATCTTTGGCAGTGTTTATCGTTACAATTATTTACATTATCTGACATTAGACCAAAATATAAGGCGATCGCAGGCATCGCCAGTGTCGGTATTGCCCCAGAATATCGTGGCACAGGAGCCGCCGCCTATGGACGCTGATTGCAGACCATCGCTCCCAAATCAAAAAAGTAATCTGGCGCAGTTCAATTGTCGATCCATTCCTATTGTTACTTTCAGAACAAACCGCTCGTATCCGTAGCTTAGAACGCTGGATGGCACGAATTATTAATGTCAGTCTCGCACTAGAAAAACGTGGTTATCCACAGGGAATAGAAACCGAATTGCACCTAAAAGTTTGCGACTCCTTGCTAACTGAAAATAACGGAAATTTCATCTTAAGCGTATCTGGAGGTCGAGGTGAAATTACTAGAGGCGGTCGCAGCGACTTGCAGCTAGACGTGGGTGGACTCGCATCTCTTTACACAGGATTATTTACACCTCATCAACTACAACTTACAGATCGTTTACAATCTACAGATGATGCACTCAATTTAGCTACTCTGATATTTGCTGGCCCTCAACCTTGGCTACCGGATTTCTTTTAAACAAATGTTCGTAGCAAGCGGTTTAAGGATTTTTTCAATACTACTTACGCACCACGCTTCGTAACGCCGCCTTCTAGGCGGTATCCTTACCGCCTAGAAGGCGGCGTTACAGATACTTTTGCGCAAGCCCTCACTGCAAATCAAGCTATTCACAGTAAAGATTTGTGATTAAAGATACCGTTCGATCCAGCCAAACAACTGAAAATATTTTTTCAGGATATCATTGTACAAAATGTTTAACAGGGTAAAAACATATTACATTATTATGAACCATAAAAACTTATGGCATTTAGAACTGTTACTTATGTTAGAATTTACTAAATACTTTAATTTAGACGACATCTGGGCTGTCCGCAAAATTAGTGCGGCTGTTGTTAATATTAGCGGTCGGCAGCGGATGCTCTCTCAGCGAACAGCCTTTCTATCTTTACAATTAGTCTGTTCTCAAGTTGCAACTGAGCGGGTAAATCTACGTGCGCACTTGCTAGATGCCATTAATCTTATGGAAAAGTCACACAGCGGCTTAATTAACGGCGATCGCAGCATGAATTTACCAGGTCAGACTTCAAAGGAAGTCACAGCCATGTATTTTCAATCACCTTTGAATTTAGACAAACAAGTACGCGATTATATTGCTGAGGTCAGAGCTTTAGTACAATCCCCAGATGCAGAATTGGAGCAAAATAATCCCCATTTAAACTACATTACTACGACCGCTTATAGTCAGTTATTAGAGGCCTTAGATGCAGTCGTCACTCAATATCAACAGGAGAGTGAAGCCGAACTATTGGAAATGGATCTCAAGCACCTCAAACTCTATCAAGAAACTTGTGCGGCAGCTACTCAAGCGGAAGATCAAGCTGCTGAACTTGAGAAAGCACTGATCGAACTCAAACAAGCTCAAGCCAAACTATTACACAGCGAAAAAATGTCTTCACTGGGGCAATTAGTCGCCAGCGTCGCCCACGAAATTAATAACCCCGTCAGCTTTATTTATGGGAACCTTAGCCATGCCGAAGTTTATACCCAAGATTTGCTCCATTTGCTAAATCTCTATCACGAATATTATCCCAAGCCTATTTCGGAAATCCAAGATCACATCCAAAATATTGACCTAGATTTTCTAATTGAAGACTTACCAAAAGTCCTATGTTCTATGCAAATTGGAGCCGATAGGATTCGGCAGATTGTAATGTCTTTGCGTAATTTTTCACGCACAGATGATACTGAAATGAAGCAAGTAGATTTGCACGAAGGGATTGATACTACCTTGTTAATTTTACAAAATCGTCTGAGGGCTCACCCGAAACGCCCAACGATTGAAATAGTTAAAGATTATGCCGATTTGCCAATGGTTACTTGCTATGCAGGACAGCTAAATCAAGTGTTTATGAATATTCTTAGCAATGCCATTGATGCTTTGGAAGAAGGAATGGGAAATCGGGAAGAAATAGCAGGGGAAATTTTGCCGACAATTCGGATTCGTACTGAAGTTACGCATCCCGATTATGTGACAGTACGAATTTCTGATAATGGGCCTGGAATACCTCTAGAAGTTAAATCGCGGGTATTTGACCAGTTTTTTACAACAAAGCAGGTAGGAAAAGGGACTGGATTAGGATTGTCTATTAGTCGTAAAATTTTAGTAGAAAATCATCAAGGATCGATCCGCTGCGAGTCGCAACCGGGAGAGGGAACGGAGTTCTGGATCGAAATTCCAGTACAGTCAACTCAGGAACAATCGGCTGTTAAGCAAAAATCTAAGGCCCTGAACAGTTAACAGTTAACAGTTAACAGTTAACAGTTAACTGTTAACAGTATCCAAATGAGTGCATCAGGTCGCAATGCTTTGTTTACTCAAGACCCCGATGGTAACATAATTGAACTCAGCGAATAATGAAAATAATTGCTTATTCTTATAGCGATCCTCTACTTGAAATAGCACCGCCAGCATCAATTTGGGAAAGGGAAGTCGATCGCATCTATCAAGATTTAGGGGGACGCGAACAACTGCAACAACTCTTAAAAGACTGCCAATCGGAACCCCCAGAATATCTATTAATTCAGCGCGTGGAAGAACTGGGCGATACTGTGCAGCAAGTCTGCGATCGGCTCTCTCAAATTGAAGCTCTCGGTATTCAGTTAATTATAGAGGGAAAAACAGCTAATAGTCAAGTTTCAACTATTACGGATTTACTCAAATTACTTAACGAAATTCAACAGAGTCAACACAGCCGCAGCATTCGCAAAGGACACGCTAGAAACCGGATCAAAGCTCTTCCACCTCCCGGAAAAGCGCCCTACGGATATCGGCGCGGAAAAGACCGCTATACTGTCGATCGCAGTGCTGCACCAGCCGTTAAAGACTTTTTTGAACACTTTTTGCTCTATGGTTCCTTGCGGGGTTCTGTTCGTTATTTAGCCAAGAAATACGGTAAGAAAATCTCTGTCAGTACAGGTCGCCGCTGGCTGACAAATCCCGTCTACCGAGGCGATTTAGAATATCAAAACGACCAGGTAATTTCTAATACTCATATTCCGATTATTTCCAGAGAAGAAGCGGCTCAAATAGACCGCCTTCTGCGCCGCAATCAGAGGCTCCCTCCCCGCACTGCTAGCGCCCCGCGTTCCTTGGCGGGTTTAGTAGTTTGTAAAGAGTGCGATTCATCAATGACAGTTGCTAAAGTTACATCCCATCGCAAAGACCAAGAATATCTTTATTTGCGGCCGATTAGCTGTCCCCAAAAACCTAAGTGCAAAGCCTTATCTTATGAGAAGATATTATCACAAACTATTGAGGTAATTTGTCGAGACTTGCCCCTGGCTGTGGCAGAATTAACAATGCCAGATATGGAGGGAATTAAAGGAGGAATTGTGAGCGAGATCGCAGCTAAGCAAGAAATTATCGATCGATTACCTATTTTGACTGAAGAGGGGATTTTAGATGTAGAAACCGCAGAATTGCGAAGTTATAAACTGCGTACAGAAATTTCCGAACTGCAAAGCAAACTCGCACAGCTTCCGCCTGTCAATTTGCGCTCAATTGCTCAAGCTGTTTCTCTACCGCAATTCTGGCTAGATTTGTCAGAATCAGAGCGCCGATTCTACTTTCGAGAATTTATTAGTCAAATCGAAATTCTTCGTCAGGATACAAGCTGGCAGATTCAAATGGTCTTTATTTTTTGAGGGTGGGAATAACGGTCTGGAGTATACTGCGACTAAGTTACATCTTGTGTATAACTCTCAGGAGTAAGTGTTGGAGTTCTCATTTTCCTGGCGAAAATCTGAGTAGCATCCTCTAGGGTAACTTCGAGAATCAACTCATTTAATGATAGGATAATGTAAGAGTGCAAAGCGTGGATAAAGATAACGATGCCTAGCATCTCTAAAACCTCCTCAATAGTCGCTAAGATTTTGTAGATTACGCTCTCTATCCCATTCACAGAAGCCTCGTATCCCCCAAGTAATTCCATACCCAAGGCTCCTCCAACGTAGACAACGCCTGCCATCAAAAATAACTTTCTGAACTTGATAGGAAGGTGAGCAATAAATTTCAGATAATACAATCCGAATATCGCTAAAAAAATGGCGGCGGGAACAACCCATGTAAATAAAAGAAAGCCGCTGGCGTTAAGTAAAGATTGCATCGGCTCAATTAATTTCTCGTGTAATTGTTTGGCTTCGTCCACACAGAGATAAAAAAATATAGCCGATAAAATCATCCAGTGGCGCGTATATCGAGCTTTTTCTAAATTTTTAGCATAAGCGATCGCGCCTAGTAAGATTGCACAAAATAGCAATGCAGAAGCCGAGTAAAGCGTAGGAATATTACGTTCACTATCTAAATTGAATGCGTTTGCAAAGTAAGTTATAAACGGGTGTTCGGGTAGGAAATAAAGCATCAATTGCCCAACAATGGAGAGTAAAGCAAGACCTAAGATTACCTGGATCAGGAAGCGGCTAACTGTCCAGGGAGAGAGAGAAAGGGTAAATTTCATGAACCTAATTTTTAACTTTTACTTAAACTTTGGTTCACACCCAGGGCAGAGTAATTGAAGATTTGGCTAAGCTTGCTTTGAGCTAAATCTAAGCTAACTCAACATACAAGCAAATTTTTTGCCCTCAGCTATAACGATGGCGAGTGAACTTGGTTAAATTTAGCTTAACGGTAAGTTAAATTTTTGGTTATATATCTTTAGGTGGAAAAAGAGCGGAAGAAAATATGAGATTTTTCTATTGTCTCTCTTCCTTTTGGGAGAGCTCCAGTACGATAACCCTATCTGTGGATGGTGGTGACACGCGGACAGGTTCAGCGCCGCATTGAAACACTTCAGTTGCAATGTTTTTCTACAAGAAAGAAATTGTCTCAGGTGGAAGATGGGGGTGTGTCGCCACGAATTCACCTGATGGAGAACCGCTTTGAGGCGTTGCGATCGGCTTTAGCGATCGTTCAAGCTAAGATTATTTAATGTAGAGTTTTTTATCGGTATCCAAATCTGAGTTTGTATCTACTCTAACTGCAACCATTCCCTCGCTCTTGCTAATAATTGGTTTAAGTTTTCTATCGGCCATAATCTAACTACACCGTCACCATAACCGGCGGCTAAATACTTACCATCTGGGCTAAAAGAGACACTCAATACCGGACTTTTGATTTCAATAAATTGCATCCCATCCTGATAGCCAATGAAATCTGCAATTAAATTACCTGATAAATCCCACAGTTTCGCCGTATTGTCGGCTGAACCCGTAGCTAGATATTTGCCATCGCGACTAAAACTCAATGCAGACAAATCGCCCTTCAACAATCACAACCCACACCCATCAACCGCTCCGCTCCGATGCTAACTTTCATCATCATATTTGCGATCGCACTCACCATTGCCCTAATCCTCAATTAAAAACCGACACAAATCAAAAACCCCCTTAAAAAAGGGGGTTGACACTCTCTCCTAATTCCTCACTAAATCACCCTGAAATCTTCCGCACCCAAAGTATTAGCCCCAACTCCATTAACAGTAGCCAACACTTGACCCGTGCTAGCAAAACTGATTGTAGTCACACTACTACCAGAAGAAATATTAAGCTGATCGAAAGTCAAACCTCCCGCTAATCCTATCGAATCTTGACCTTTTTGAAAGTCAGTAATTACATCATTCCCCTGATCCGGTGAGAAAATAAAAACATCATTCCCACTCCCACCAATCAGAGTATCATTGCCCAAATCGCCGCTCAGAGTATCATTACCAGTGCAACCGTAGACGCTATCATTTCCCTTACCGCCATAGACAGTATCATCACCAGCAGAACCATCGACAGCATCATCATTATTGTTGCCAAAAAGTAGATCGCTACCCTCTCCGCCGCAAAGAGTGTCATTGTCTTTGCCTGCATAAACGGTATCGTTGTCACTGCCACCAAAGATTAAATCTGCACCTTCATTAGCAAATACTAAATCATTGCCGTTGCCGCCATCTATGGTGTCATCTCCTAAGTTGCCGTAAATCAGATCGTCGTCATCTTCTCCTAATAAGATGTCATTGTCTTTGCCTCCAAAAATAGTCTGAGTACCTGCACCACCAAAAACTGTGTCATTACCTAAATCTCCTCGCAGGAAATCGTTACCTCCACCGCCGATCGCAACGTCATTGTCTTTACCTGCATAAACGGTGTCGTTACCAATCCCAGCGTCTAAGTAGTCAGCACCTTCATTTCCAAACAATACGTCGTTACCGTTGCTCCCAAATAAGTTGTCATTGCTACTAAAGCCGTAAACAACATCGTTACCGCTACCAGCATTGATGGCATCGTTGGCAGAGGTTCCTATTAAGGTTTCATCGGCGACAGTACCCTCAATAGTGTTTTGAACTGGGTTGGGAATAAAGCTGCTACTGCTGAGTGCGGGACTGCTGAATTGATCGCAAAGGCAAGTCTCTGTGCCTGGATTTGGTGTAGGTGTAGGTGTAGGTGTGCCTGTTGGCGTTGGTGTAGGCGTGCCTGTTGGTGTTGGCGTTGGCGTGGGTGTACCCGTTGGCGTTGGCGTTGGTGTCCCTGTTGGCGTAGGTGTAGGTGTGCCTGTAGGTGTAGGCGTAGGTGTGCCTGTAGGCGTTGGCGTAGGTGTGCCTGTAGGCGTTGGTGTTGGTGTCCCCGTAGGCGTTGGCGTGGGTGTTGGTGTCCCCGTAGGTGTTGGTGTTGGGGTTGGTGTAGGTGTTGGTGTCCCCGTAGGTGTAGGCGTTGGTGTAGGCGTTGGCGTTGGCGCTGGCGTTGGCGTTGGCGTTGGTGTAGGGGTTGGCGTTGCAGCAACAACAGTACCCGCGATCGCAAAATTAAACGGATTTTCGTTGCTATCGTTGTTAGTAAACGAAATTTGACCCGTAGGAGTGCCTGCAACGCCAGCATCGAGCCGAATTTGCAAAGTTGCCGAACCCAACGCCGCTACGCTAGTCGGGGGGGTTCCCACTACAGAAAAACCCGCAGGCAATTGGATCGCACCCAAATTGAGAGCAGCATTACCAAGATTCTTGATAGTAAAGGATTTCGCGATCGGAGTGCCCACAGGAGTGCTGCCAAAACTCAGGGGTACGGTTGTGTTGTCAACGATATCCGTTGAACTATCTAGTACCTGAATTTCCGGGATTGCACCAGGAAATTCATAAGCGCCGATATCTGCGATCGCACTCCCATTACTATCACCATCTTGGGGCCGAATGCCGCCAGTTTGGTCAGTGGTGGGTGCTCCGGCATTAATTCCGGCATCAATTGCCGCACTTCCTGTTAGTAATGCCACCGTTAGCAAACCACCACCATTATCTTGCAAAGGGCCAAGTTTAGGGTCAGCTTGTATGACACTAGCCGTGATATTGGCATTATTGAAATTATTGGTAATCGCAGGCCACTGTAAATTACCACCGCCATCAGTAAAGTAAGGTGCTGGATTTGCTACAAATCCTTGTCCATCTGAGGCATTCTGTTTATTGCCAAAACCATTATTAGCCGTATTATTGGCAACAATCGTATTAGCAAGCGTGACATTAGTGCCACCCACAATCCCGCCGCCTTCACTGCCCGCTTGGTTAGCAGCAATTGTTGTATTTACAATCTTCTGAGCGCTAGTAGTAGTGAATAGCAATCCGCCGCCTGAACCACTAGCAGTATTACCTGGATCTACCGCTTTATTGCCCACAAAGGTACTATTAGTAATCGTACCTGGAGATGTTTCGCCCACCCACAAACCGCCACCCTGATCCTCTGCAACATTATTAGCAAAGGTAGTATTGTTGATAGTGTAGGCAGTATTTCCAATTCGGATTCCGCCACCTAAAGCGTCTCCAGTGGAGCCTTTTGTCACCTGATTATTTACGATTGTGCTGCCTTCAAGCACTAAATTATCAGGAGGATAGGCAAACAAAAATATTGCCCCGCCTTGTCCTTTTCCTTTATTGCCATCAAACCGACTGTTGCGAATAGCAATAGTACCGCCGACAGATCCCGGAGTAAAACCAGGCCCGGAAGCATTGGCTCCATCGGTGTAAATTGCACCGCCATAACCATTAGTATTTGCACCAGTGCCAGCGGTTGTATCGTTATTAGTGAAAGTTGAGTTGTCTACTGTTAAACTACCCAAAAGAGTATTGATTGCTCCACCGTTAGTACCTTTATTGTTAGTAAAAGTGGAGCCTTGTACTGTCAAAGAACCTGCACTTTTAGTTGCGATCGCACCGCCACCACGCTCAGTATTAGCAGCTAAAGAGCCGTTATTGCCGTTGAATCGAGAGTTAATTACAGTAGTAGTACCTTGAAATCCTGCATAGATACCACCACCGAAACCAGCGACGTTATTGTTAACTTGGCAATTGTCTAAAATTAAAGTGCTACTATTGCCAGTTAAGATGCCGCCGCCCGCGCTAGTCGCCTCATTGTTAGGGTCATTGCCAGGAGTTTTACCATTAGCAATTATTAGGTTGCGGAGAGTAAGACTTGTGCTAGCTCCCGTTTGGATTACCCGCGAAGTGTTATTCCCACTGATGGTTAAATTTGCAGCAGCAGCACCGTCTATAATCAGGTTTTTGTTGATGGCAAGTTCGCCCGTTGTGAGGGTAATCGTTTGATTGGCTAGAGTGGCAGCAAACTGAATTGTATCTCCCGCAGTAGCCGAGGCGATCGCAGCTCTTAAAGAACCAGGCCCGCTATCATTATTATTGGTAACGGTAATGGTTGCCAAAACATCTTTGTAAGCTGCCATTACTTGCGGTGTAAGGGCTAGAGGGGCTTCAATATCTCCCTTGGTAAACTCTAAATTCCAGTCACCATCTAAAGCTGCACTACCTGTTTTATCAGTAGATGCCGCAATATCAGCCCCAGTTAATTGACTGAATTGCTCAACAAAATTAGCACCGTCACCTGCGGCAACATCGCAACCGTAAAGCATGATATCTGCTCGGTCGCTCAGTGCATATTTCCACTGTTTTAATTGCTCTTGATACTCTGATAAAGTATTGGAGTTAAGAACAGCAGAACCGAGTTGCAGACTGCCTGGACTTCCGTGAGAAAAAATGTGAATTTGGTCAATGGATTCTCCCGCAGTAGCAAATTTTTCTAATGCAGAAGTAATTTGTTCAATGCCGTTGCGATTCCGATCTAAAAAGATGACTTCTGCACCTGGAATCACCCCAGCAGCGAGAGTTGAAGAGTCATCTATACCAGAGTCAATGAAGACAAGAGATTTAGATTGATTTTGTTGAAAGGCAGACAGTGAAGTTGCCGGAGTCAAAGTTGCATTCATTTCGCATACTCCTGAAGGGTTTGTACTGGTAGATACGCCCCCGGAGTCGCTTTAGTGTTAGCAGTTAACAGTTAACAGTTAACTGTTAACTGTTAATAAAGATCGAGTAGTAGACAGCATTAAACGTAGGGTGGGCGCTCGCCGCAAAAAGCCGATCAATCGTAGCTATAAATGTTTTGCGGCGAGCGCCCACCTTACAAATTATAGCATTTATTTATGCCCACCTACTTCAGTCCTAACTATAACAAATTTGGGAAAACTATCGCCTCAGTGAAATCCTCAGATTTGAGTGAACTCGATGATACACGCTGAAGAGTAGCTAATAGTTGATCAGTGCTGGCAAGGCTAATTAAAGTTTCGCTGTTGCTAGCGGTGATGCTAAGCTGAGCAAAAGTAAGTCCGCCTGCTAACCCTATCAAATCTTGACCTTTTTCAAAATCAACAATTGTGTCATTTCCCTGACCAGATGCTAACACAAATGTATTCCTGCCAGTGCTGCCAATTAAAGTATCATCCCCAATTTCTCCGATCAGAAAATCATTACCACCGCCGCCCGTCAAAATATCATTTCCTGCGCCGCCGTAGAGAGTATCATTGTCTGTGCATCCATCCATAACATCATTACCATCTCCGCCGTATAAAATGTCACTGCCACCGCCACCGCAGAGAGTGTCATCACCGCTATCGCCAGAGACGAAATCATTACCATCTTCACCCTTAATAATGTCATTATCGTTGCCCCCAAAAATGGCATCATCCCCAAAACCTGCATCTATAAAATCTGCGCCGTCGTTGCCAGTCGCGCTATCGTTGCCAAACCCACCAATGAGCGTGTCATCTCCGCTATCACCTAATAGTTTATCGTTGCCATTTTCACCTAAGATAATGTCATTATCTTTGCCTCCAAAAATTAAATCGTCGCCGTTGCCACCTTCAATAAAATCATCGCCGAAATTTGCAGTTATCCAATCATTGCCGTCGC
Organism: Kamptonema sp. UHCC 0994; assembly: GCF_029167235.1. Lineage (GTDB taxonomy): Bacteria > Cyanobacteriota > Cyanobacteriia > Cyanobacteriales > Microcoleaceae > Kamptonema. Next base: position 35,067 of record NZ_JARFTR010000289.1, read on the forward strand.
CACCAAGGAGGGTATCTGCTCCCAAATCCCCCAAGAGAGTATCATTGCCGTTGCCGCCTAAAACAGCATCATTGTCTTTGCCTGCAAAAATGAGATCGTTATCGTCGCCGCCGTCGATGAAGTCAGCACCCTCATTACCTAATAGGAAGTCGTTACCATTTTCGCCATAAATGTTGTCGTTATTACTCATGCCAATTAAGGTGTCGCTACCGCCAAAACCTGCGATCGCGTCGCTGTCAGATCCACCAACTAGGAAGTCATCAAAGGCAGTGCCGCTGAGGGTTTTGTCGGCGATTTTGGGGATAATCTTGCCGCTACTAAAATCAGGAGTCGGGAAGCGATCGCACAGGCAAGCGGTGTCTTCTTTTGGACTCGGCGCAGGCGCAGGTGCAAACACAGGTATAGGTGCAGGTGTAGGCGTTGGCGTTAAGGTTGGTGTTGGTGTTGGTGTAGGCGTTGGTGTTGGCGTTGGCGTTGAGGTTGGCGTTGGCGTTGGTGTTGGCGTGGGGACTGGTGTAAGGGAAAACTCGTAAGCGCCGATATCTGCGATCGCACTCCCATTACTATCACCATCTTGAGGCCGAGTTGCACCACGCTGATCCGTTGCAGGCGCATCTGCATTTTTACCCGCATCAATTGCCGCACTTCCTGTTAGCAATGCCACCGTCTGTAAACCACCACCATTCTCTTGTAATGGGCCCAGTTTTGGGTCAGCTTGCAAGACATTAGCTGTAATATTGGCATTATTAAAGTTATTGGTAATTGCCGGCCACTGTAAATTCCCGCCACCATCAGTAAAATAAGGTGATGGATTCTCGGAAAACCCTTTTCCATCCGAGGCATTTTGCTTGTTATTAAACTCATTATTTGCCGTATTATTGGCAACTATTGTATTAGTCAGCGTGATATTTGTGCTGCCAACAATTCCCCCTCCTTCGCCTCCAGCTTTATTCCCAGCAATCGTTGTATTTACAATTTTCTGATCGCTAGTAGTTCCGAAGAATAACCCGCCTCCTAAACCACTGGTATTACTTGATGAAGCTACTGCTTGATTGCCAAAAAAGGTACTATTAGTAATCGTACCTGGAGATTCTTCTCCTACCCATAAACCACCGCCCTGAGCCTCAGCTAGATTGTTAGCAAATGTAGTATTAGTGATAGTATAAGCACCGTTACCAATCCGTACTCCGCCACCAAAAGCATCGTTTCCAGAACCTTTGATCGCCTCGTTGTTGATAATTGTACTGTCTGCGATCGCCACATTATCGGGGGGATAGACAAACAGAAACATTGCCCCCCCTTGTCCTTTTGCTTTATTCCCCTCAAACCGACTGTTGCTAATATTAATTGTCCCACCCACAGGCCCATGCTGAAAATCCGGCCCAGAAGCATTGGCTCCATCGGTATAAATTGCACCGCCATAACCATTAGTATTTACACCACTACCAGCCGTTGTATCGTTATTAGTGAAAGTAGAATTTTCTACCGTTAGAGTCCCTAAAAGACTATTAATTGCACCGCCGTTACTACCTTTATTATTAGTAAAAGTAGAGCCTTGTACTGTCAGAGAACCTGCACTTTTAGTTGCGATTGCACCCCCACCTCGTTCTTGTTTTCCTAGGGAGCCATCATTCCCGTCAAATTTACTGTTAATGATAGTAGTTATACTGCGAAGACCAGTATAAATTCCACCACCGCCATACCCAGCAATGTTGTTGTTAATTTGAGAATTTTCTACTCTTAAAGTGCTATTACTTCCAGTTTGAATTCCCCCACCAGAACCAGTAGCTTCGTCATTAGAATTACTGCCGACATTCCCATTAGCAATAATCAGGTTTTTGATGGTGACATTTGTGCTGCTTGCTGTTTGTATTACCCGCGAGGCTTTATTACCACTGATGGTTAAATTGGCAGCAGCAGCACCATCAAGGATTAAGTTTTTATCAATTACAAGTTGACCTGTTGTCAGAGTAATGGTTTGGTTAGCAAGGCTGGGATCGAAAGCAATTGTATCACCTGCCACAGCCGAGGCGATCGCAGCTCTTAAAGAACCAGTCCCGCTATCATTATTATTGCTAACTTCATTAGCTGCTAAGACACCTTTATAACTCGCTATTATCTCTGGATTTAAGCCTAAATTGGCTTCAATTTTACCTTGGTAAAACTCTAAGTTCCAGTTGCTTCCTTCCCCCGTTTTATCGGTGGATGCTGCAATATCAGCCCCAGTTAATTTGCTCAATTTCTCAACAAAATTAGCGCCTTTACCTGCTGCAACATCGCAGCCGTAAAGCATAATATCTGCTTTTTCAGATAGTAGGTTTCGCCATTTTTGCCATTGGCTTTTATACTGTTCTAAGGTATCTGAATTGAGAGAAGTATTTCCTAGCTGTAAACTACCAGAACTACCATGAGAGATAATATGAACTGCATCAATGTCTCCGTGAATAGCAGCATATTTTTGTAGTTCAGTTGTGATTTGTTCAATACCATTTTTGTTACGGTCTATGGCAATATATTCAACCCCATTAGGTACAGCGGCGGCTAGAGATTCCCAGTTATCTAAGCTGGAATCAATGAAGATAATTGAGCGAGATTGGAGATTTTGACTTGGAGATTGCGAATTGATTGATACAGATGAAATGGACATCCTGTTAACCCAGAAAAGTGTTTACTTGTAGATACACATCTGGAATAATATAGAAGAAGCAAAACGAAGAATTAAGAAGAATTTAGGTATCTTGGAGAAAATGTAAATGCAGTAAAAGTAATGATTTCAGCAATTATAGCAACCGCAAGATAATTAGCACTAATATCCGTAACGCCGCCCTCTGGGCGGTAAATTACCG
>NZ_JARFTR010000143.1 GCF_029167235.1 Kamptonema sp. UHCC 0994
GGTGCCCTAACCGCCTAGAAGGCGGCGTTACGGATATCTGTCCTAACTGCCTTGGCGGTTGCTATAAGGGCCCAGAAACCGGTTTTTTTACGAAAATATAGCAACCGCCATAGTTTTGTTAATGGTCTAAGTTAAGTAGGAGTAAATCGCAATGTTAAGTAGGGAAGAAAACCTGATAGCAACATCGACACAAGCAAACCCCCAGACGATGCGATGGGATGCCTACGGTGGACTTTGCCAACGAGCTTGGGTAGAAATTGATTTAGCCGCTTTAGCCCACAACGTGCGCCAGCTTAAGCTTTCATTATCCCCCAAAACAGCGCTGATGACAGTTGTAAAGGCAGATGCTTACGGTCACGGTGCGGTGACGGTTGCTCAAACAGCTTTAGAGGCGGGTGCTACTTGGCTGGGAGTGGCGACGATTCCAGAAGGGATAGAATTGCGCGATCGCGGCATCAACGCACCAATTTTGATTTTAGGGGCGACTCACACGCCGGAACAAGTAGAAGCGATCGCCCATTGGCAATTACAACCTACCATCTGCACTCCCAAGCAAGCCCTAGTTTTTTCAGAAGTGCTCGGCACTCTTAACAAATCTTTGCCCGTTCACGTCAAGCTGGATACGGGGATGTCACGGTTAGGATCTCCTTGGCAACAAGCCGCTGAGTTTGTACAGTTAGTGGTGCGATCGCCAAATTTAGAATTAGCCAGCATCTATTCTCACCTAGCTACGGCCGACAGTCCCGACTTCACAGTGATGAAACAACAGCAGCAACGGTTTGAAGGTGCGATCGCCAACTGCGAAATACAGAACTCAGAACTATTCCTCAATCCCAAATCTAGCCCTCGTTTGCACTTAGCAAATTCAGCCGCCGCCTTAGCTGACAAGAGCTTACACTATGACATGGTACGAGTCGGTTTAGCTACTTACGGCTTATATCCAGCACCACATTTGCAGTCAGTTATTGACTTAAAGCCTGTAATGCAGGTAAAAGCAAAAGTAACCCAAGTAAAAACAATTGCAGCGGGAACTGGTGTCAGCTACAGCCATAAATTTATAGCCGATCGTGAAATGCGCTTAGCAGTAATTGGCATTGGCTACGCCGATGGAATACCCCGCAATCTATCAAATAAAATGAAAGTTTTAGTCAGAGGTCAATCGGTGTCGCAAGTCGGAGCCATTACAATGGATCAAATCATGCTAGATGTAACTTCTATTCCCGATCTAGAAGTTGGCGAAGTCGTGACGCTGTTAGGTGCTGATGGGGCAAATCAAATTTCCGCTGATGATTGGGCCGCAGAATTAGGTACAATTTCCTGGGAAATCCTCTGTAGTTTCAAACACCGTCTTCCTCGCATAGCTGTTGATAAGTAAATCCACCTAATTAAACATAAGATCGGGATGGCTAAAAAGCTGACTGTATAAACATTCTTCCTTCTTCCTTCTTCCTTCTTCCTTCTTCCTTCTACTTAATGGTTAGTTGTTGATTGTTAGTCGCTTCCCTTAGTTATTATAAAGGCTATCAAGAATCTGCGATCTTTTCCCTTAGTCAATTTGTTCCTTAATTGCTTAACATTGCGATCGCAACCAACAACCAACCACAAACCACAAACCACTAACAACTAACAAAATTTCGATATGGCAGCCATCAGGTCATTTATAACTATTGCCCAAACTTCACTAACGTCGCTAGATCCTGAAAAAATCCAGACTTTGCAAGTAGCAATAGAATTCTGGAAAAAAATACTAGAGCTAGGGTTTCAAATAGTCCCTCAAGTTTTGTGGGCAATTGGTATTTTATTGATTGCACGGTTTGCTAGTGGTATCGCCGGCCGCTTTACTCGTCGCGCCTTGGGCCGTACAGAGCCCACCCTGCGAAAATTCTTAATACAAGCCGCTGAAATTGTAATTTTTGTTGTAGGTGCGGTGGCGGCTCTCAATAAGTTGGGAATTCAGACTGCTAGCTTAGTGGCGGTAGTGGGGGCTGCGGGTTTAGCGATCGGTTTAGCATGGCAAAATACTCTCTCTCATTTCGCTGCGGGGGTGATGCTGATTAGTTTGCGGCCCTTTGAAGTGGGAGATTTTATTGAAGGGGGAAACGTAGCGGGGGTAGTGGACAGCATTGGCATTTTTTCGACGACCCTAGTAACGGCAGATCATGTAAAAATTACTATACCCAATAGTCAGCTATTTAACGGTACGCTGAAAAATACGACGGCTATGGGAACGAGACGGGTTGATATTGAGGTAAATATTGGCGATCGCGCGATCGCTCCCACTATTGCTCAGTTTTTGGAAGTGGCTTCATCCCATCCGCTGGTTTTAGATCGGCCAGAACCAACTTGTCTGGTGACATCCATCTCTAGCGATGCAACCGTGTTAAATTTACGACCTTGGTGTGCGGCGGTGGCTTACGAACAAGTGCGATCGCAAGTCCAGCAGCGAGTTAAGGAAGCCCTAGATGCCACAAAACCTCCAGAACCAGAACCTCCCGAATAGTTCCCGATCTAAAATCTAATATCTTTAGGACTTAATCAGGCATTCGCTATGGCCAAGTGGTATCCCCAGCAGATTCTAGAACAAGGCAATTTAAGACTTTCTCAAGCAGAGAAAGAGATTATTCTCAAAAAAATGCCCCCTCCTGACGATGAAGGTCAGATTTATGCCGATGCAATTTTCGAGGGTGGGGGCGTGAGGGGGATTGCATTTTTAGGTGCTCTGCGGTGTTGCGCCGATCTGGGGCTACGGTGGCGGAAATTGGCGGGGACTTCTGCGGGTGCGATTACTGCTGCATTTCTGGCGGCTGATTTCTCTATTGACGAGTTAGAAAAGATTTTAGGGGAATTAGACTACAACGATAAATTTCTCACCAAGAAAACTAGCCCCCTGATTTGGAATGGCGATCCCGCTGATGACTTGCACTTTCCAGTTGGAATGATAGTTTTACTGACCCTCTCTCGCCAAATGGGAGAGTATTCTTCTGAGCCTTTTCACAATTGGCTGCAAGAAACTCTCAGCATTGGCAATCTCAGAACCTTTACAGATGTGAAACGTAAGGGTCGCGGTCGCGAGTTGAAGGTAGTTATTTCTGATATTAGTCGGGGGGAGATGCTGGTGTTACCCGATGACTTACAGCGTCGCGATCCGCCTCGATATGAGAGTTTATATGAGCTACTGCAACTTGTTAATGCTGAAGATTTTAGCGTGGCTGAGGCTGTCCGACTGTCAATGAGCATTCCGCTCTTTTTTGAGCCGGGAAAGCTAGCCAATAATTTGATTGTGGATGGGGGAATTTTGAGCAATTTTCCCTTGTGGATTTACGATCGCGAACCGGGTGTGAATTCACCGCCGCCCCGCTGGTTTACTTTTGGCTTTCGGTTGCTTGACAAGGGGATTGAAGATCAAGTCAGTGTCAACGGCCCATTGAGTCTAATATCGGCGGTGTTCAGAACAATGATGAATGCTAGAGACCGCTACCATCAGCGAGAGATGGATAAAGGACGGGTGATTAATATTGATGTAACAGAAGCGAATGTGACGGCGACGGACTTCAACCTCAGTGTTGACCGAAAAGCTCAACTTTATCGATTGGGATACGAGTACACTAAAAAGTTCTTTCTGAATCCAGTTTGGAGTTGGGAAAAACATCTAATCGCTAGAGGTTTTGGGGCTGTGGAAAGTTCTGGGGATGGGCCGATGATTCCGTAGGAGACTGTGAAAAGCTTGCAATGTCTGGTTTTGGAAGCGGTTCCGATTTTTTTTTAGAAAAGTGGATACAAATAAAGAAATTATGTGTTATGATGATAGTCGCTCATCTGGAGAGGTGGCTGAGTGGTCGAAAGCGGCAGATTGCTAATCTGTTGATAGGCAGGTAACTCCTATCCGAGGGTTCGAATCCCTCCCTCTCCGTTTTATAGCTAGGGGCTAGGGGCTAGGGGCTAGGGAAAGAAGGGGAAGAAGGGAATAGAATCAGCGAGTTTCAGGAACTCAGAACGTCCTAACCGCCTTGGCGGTTGCGATCTGTCATTGCGAGCGAAGCGAAGCAATCGCAAGCTGCTGGGATTGCTTCGCTGGGCTCGCAATGACAGATCGCAAGTAATTTGCCAGACATGATATTACAAATTTTTCATGGTTTCTACAAATTCCTGTGAAATAAATGGCAAAATTTCCTCATTCTTACTATTTACTTTCCCTTCAGTAAATACGATTAGCAAATAAGGCTGCAAGTTGGGCAATTCAATATAAGCTGCATCATGGCGAACCGTGCTAGTAAGACCAGCTTTTGACCACAAATTAGCATTTTGAGGAAGTCCACCGCCTAAGAAACCTGTCACCTGATTTTCGGGATCTGCGGCTAAGTCTGCTGGATTTAGCGATCGCTTCATCAAAGCCATCATTGCTTGTGAAACCTTAGAAGACACAGCTACTCCACCAATAATACTATGTACCAAACGCGCTGCTGCATTAGTTGTCAGCATATTGCGATTTTCCATTAATTCTCCCAAAAAAGCTCGTTCCCGACCGTAAGGGCCATCACACCATGTTTTTTGATTAATATTAATCGTTTCTAATTCTTCCCAGTTGAGAGACTGGAAATAACGGTTGACAATATTGCGCTGTTTTTGCCAAGTTTCAAAGGGCCCTGGCGGCAATTCTGGGCCGCTAGTCGTGCCTGTCAGAATATCTAATACGAGACCTGTGGCATCATTGCTAGAATCGACTATCATATCTCGGATAGCCCGATTTAACTCTGGTGTTAGTTGAACCATGCCTTTTTCCAGCCATTCGTAAATAGCTACGAGGTAGAATAGTTTAACGACGCTGGCTGGGTAAATGCGATCGTCGCCGCGATCGCTAAATCCCCGTACTTGATATTTCCAGAATTCGGTTGTACTCAGAGCTCCGCCTGTATTAACTACCACAGGAGAATCGTAAACTATCCAAGTAACGGCTATTTGATTGGCAGCTAATTCGGGAAATTTTGCCCTAGTTGTCTCTACAATCTTATTGCCAAGGGTTTCTAGTTGTTCGTCTTTGTGGAAAAATGTCATAGCAGAAGGAAGAAGGAAGAAGGAAGAAGGAAGAAGGAAGAAGGAAGAAGGAAGAAGGAAGAGGGAAGAAGGAAGAAGGAAGAGGGAAGAGGGAAGAGGGAAGAAGGAGACTGGGAGACTGGGAGATGGGAATTCCCAGTTAACAGTTAACTGTTAGATAGCATTGATAAATCAGAGTTTTGGCTTTTGACGTACTCTACTAATTGTGCTAATTGTACCACTCTACCAGTCGAAAGCACTGAGGGGGGACATTAGGCTAGGGGAGATTGCTAAGCCCTAACGGGCAGGCTTCGCCAACGTTTCACTCGCAATGACACACAATATATATGTCCACAGACTTAGCCATTAGCAATTAGCAATTAGCCATTACCAATTAGCCATTAGCCATTAGCAATTAGCCATTACCAATGACCAATTATCAATTATCCGACAAGATTGAGTATCAGTGCCAAGCCAATATCAATATCTATGATTCCCCGAAATGCGATCGCTTGGCAACTCAGGCAGCGGCGGGGAGACATTTGCGAGTTGTCTGTGATTCCTCAGTACCTCTGGGATCTGAGGGAAGAAAGGAGAATCTTGAGGTGGCGATGCCTGCGGCTGGCTACGCCTACGCGGTGCGGCTGTGCGAGGATGATTATCCAGGATGGTTAGCTGTCCAAGATGCACCATTGCTAGAGGTAGCCGAAAGGTCATATCAAGCTAAAGTAGTTTCGGAAGCTGAAATTAGAGATAAGTTGCCAAGTGCGATCGCCTTTACCCGTCAGGCAATGAACCAGCCTAACCATTATCTCTGGGGAGGGACAGTCGGCCCAAATTACGACTGTTCTGGACTAATGCAAGCTGCCTTTGCCTCTCTAGGGATTTGGTTGCCCAGAGATGCTTATCAGCAGGAAGCTTTTAGCCAACCGATTGCCTTAGCGTCTTTACAACTAGGCGACTTAATTTTTTTTGGAACAGCCGAAAAAGCCACTCATGTAGGATTATATCTGGGAGAGGGGCATTACATTCATAGTTCTGGGAAAGAACAAGGACGCAACGGCATCGGCATTGATATTTTGTCAGAGGCAGGGGATCTAGTTAGTGAGAGGTACTATCGGCTGTTACGGGGTGCTGGTAGAGTAGTGAAGAGTTATAGTTTTAATGCTTCATAGGAATTTGTTAGTGGCGATTGTTATTTTTGTCTATGTCTAATGATGAATTTGCGATAGGTGGTAGAGAAGTGAACACAGCGTTATTTTTAGATAAATTGGCAGGGCAACCAGGTGATGCTGAGATTGCACCTGACGTTTCGGTGGTAGTGCCGATTTATAATGAAGTAGAGAGTTTACCTCATTTAATAGAGGCGATCGCATCTAGCCTTCAAACATCTGGACTCAGCTATGAAATCATCTGCGTGGATGATGGATCTAAAGATGGTTCCGCTCAATTACTCAAGGAAAAAGCCAACAGCAGAAATGACCTCCGGGCTGTAATTTTGCGGCGCAATTACGGACAAACTGCGGCGATGTCGGCAGGGTTTAATCACGCTCGCGGCCGTGTAATTGTTACTTTAGATGGGGATTTGCAAAACGATCCAGCCGATATTCCGATATTAATCGCTAAGTTAGATGAGGGTTACGATTTAGTCAGCGGTTGGCGGCAAAAAAGACAAGACAATTCTATCAGCCGTCTGCTACCATCGAAACTAGCTAATTTGTTAATTAGTCGAGTTACGGGTGTGAATTTACACGACTACGGTTGTTCCCTAAAAGCTTATCGGGCAGAATTAGCCGCCGATTTGAATCTTTACGGAGAATTGCACCGATTTTTGCCCGCTTTAGCCTTTATTGAAGGGGCGAGAATTTCGGAGATGCCAGTGCGACATCATGCTCGTCGCTATGGTAAAAGCAAATATGGTATCTGGCGTACATTCCGGGTATTGATGGATTTGCTCACCATTACTTTTATGAAAAAGTTTCTGACTCGACCAATGCACGTTTTTGGCTTGTTGGGGATGATTTTTATGGTGTTAGGTACGGGTTTAGGCATTTATTTGAGTATCCTGAAACTGGGTTTAGGTGAAAGTATTGGGCATCGTCCTTTGCTGATTTTGGCTGTAGTTATGCTATTAGCTGGCGTACAGTTATTTAGTTTTGGTTTGTTAGCAGAAATTTTGATGCGTACTTACCACGAATCTCAGGGAAAACCAATCTATCGGGTGCGCGAAATTTTTGGCAATAAGTAAGGCTTAGAGTATGGGTTTATGGCTTTTAAAATGCTATAAACCCATGAATTATTAATTTTGGGGTAATGTTGGGGTTGGAATATTGCGGTGAGTCTGTTTGAGATTTTATGTTTTTAGTTGAGAGCATTGGTTAATGTAAAACATCACAAAAACAATGATTCTTATCGGCTACTTAGTCATTACTGTGGTAGTTTTCTGTATTTGGTTTGCCAAATTTTGGGGGGATACTACTACCCCAAAAGACGATCGAATATCTTGGATAGCTTTAGCGATCGGCCCTCTTTTCTGGCCTATAGTTTTACCGTTATCAATTCTGGAGCTGGCTAGTAAAAAAAGTCAAGTGCAAAACATAGCAGAGGATGGGGAAATTCAAGAAATTATTGAGGAGGCAGATTCCGGGATAGAGCATCAGAATTCTATCATCACCCATTCGCAATCAGAATAAAAGATCGAGTCAAAGAGGTTAGTGTAGCATTTTTGGCAGTTAAGACTTACGTAACGCCGCCCTCTGGGCGGTTACGATACCGCCTAGAAGGCGGCGTTACGGATATTAGTCATATACGTAAGTATGCCTTAAGGTAGGTTTCAGGAATTAGTCTTTTTAAGACGAAAAGAAGAAGTAATCTCCATTTCACCTCTTCCCTAGCCACTAGCCCCTAGCCCCTAACCCCTCTTTTCCCCTTCTTCCCAAAATATTTCTTTAGTCGGATACATAATAAATGCTAAAGGAGCGATTATGAAATTGGGAATTGGGAATTGGGAATTGCTAATTGAGCGCAGCACCAATCACATTGAAAAATAGGATCGAACTTTTACTTTTTTAACAATCAGGGGAACTCAAATGAATACAATGTCATCTGACAAGCTAATTTATCGAATTCTGAATGCTTTATCAATCCTGGCACTGGCATACTATGGAGCTACTTCAATTCATTACCTTTTTGAGAGCGATGTGAATGTTAAACTCTCTAGGTATGAGGCGGTGACTTCAACTCTGCTAATAGGAGAACGGGAAGCGGAAAAGGGAGAGAAATAATTGTTACAATACTATTAATATATTCAAAAGCAGTATGATTTAAGGCCGATCGTGCTAAAAACATATCCCCTAATCCTGACTATAGTCTGGTTGAGCAGGGGCGATCGCGATCAAATCTGTCAGCGATCGCTACGGGTAGGATTTGTAGCGATATATACTTGTATAGCTGTTGATGCTGTGGATATTACTGAGGGTAGCGTGCTCTGATGTGTCAGTCCTGAGCTTCTTAAGGGAACTCTGGGCGATCGCTAAAGGGTACTTTTGACTTTTGTCTCCAGATTTTGCGTAACATTCAGTCATACTACTTGACTTTTCTTGATATTTTTCCTTTAATAAAGCAAGTTAGTTAAAAAGCTTGTGGGTACACGGGTGAATAACAACCAAGCAAATCGTCAAGCTTTCTGGCGATTTACTTATTGAAAAAATCGTCGTAGGAGGGAACTATTTTTTCGGCTGCACGGTCTGTCAAAAACAGAGTCCAGTATTTTTCGCGTTCCTGTTCCAAGCAAGTATTTGCGATCGCTTACCTTTTAAGTGAGTAAGAGCAGCGCGATTCATCCAGGGGGGAGCAATGACAACAAAAACCTTCCTCCGTAAGATCCGGATCTTGTTGTAGCTAAAATCACTAGCCGTGCTCGTGGTGTCTATGATAGACTCGCATTCATCTAAGTAGATTATTTTGGTTAGGAGGAGAGAGTTGTGGAGTCGAGAGTCCAGTGTAGAAAGCATTCCAGCTTCGCTACTCAACGGAGCAAGGAATTGCCTCCGGCCCCAAGGCTCTCTAATGACAAGTTAAATTACGTGACAGCTTATACCAGCCGGGTCAATGAGGGTCTCAACCGCAATCCGGTTTGATTTTTTGAATCCCACTGGAGGGAAAAGTGTATTGTAGAAAAATGATTCTTGCAAATCTTAAGGAGGAGTGTAAATGACACAGGTAACTAACCCAACTCAACCGGCGAGTTCAACGCCCAATGCCCAAGGTGGTCTTGATATTGCAGGCGTAGCCGGCGATAACAGATTAAGTGGTAGCTCAGGTAGCGATAGTATCCAAACCTTTGGCGGCAACGATCTGATCAATGCTGGTGCTGGTAACGATTACGTAAATACTGCGACTGGCAGCGATACCGTCGTAGCAGGCTCTGGCAATGATACCGTCTACAGCGGCAAAGGCAGTGATGTCGTTGACGGTGGAGACGGTAACGATTTCCTCGTTGGCGGGTTTGGCGGAGACACGATTTCTGGCGGCGGTGGCGATGACCTGATTTACGGTGACGATCTAGGTCGCCCTGGTAATATTAGTGGAGGCGCTGATGTTATAAGCGGCGGCACCGGTAATGACACTGTATTCGGTCTAGTCGGTAATGACGTACTCAGTGGTGACGACGGCAACGATACCATCTATGGCGGTAAAGGTGGTGATACGATCAGTGGCGGTGCTGGGAATGACTTCCTGGCTGGCGATCGCGGAGCTGACATCCTGACTGGTGGTGCTGGTAATGATACATTCGCCTTCACTGCTGCGGCTACTGGTACTGGCATAGACACGATCACTGACTTCACTCCCGCAGAAGATAAGATTGCACTTGCTAAGGCTGCCTTTGGTGGTCTGGGCAGCAGCTTCGATGCAACGGAGTTTGTAGTCCAGGCTAACTTCAACCCGAATGCTCCGGGTAGCACTGCTAATAAAGTCATCTACGACCCCAACAGCGGTCTGTTGTACTACAACACTGGCAATGGAGTTCAAGCCTTGGCTCAACTGCAAGGTGGACTCAATATCACTTCCAACAACTTCGAGTTGTTCTAAAACGGCTTTTGAGGGTGAGAGTGGTACTGGAGATCCTCCAGATACCTTTCCTCACCTCTCAAAAAGATTTAATTATCAAGATAAAGTGTGCGAGAGGTTGAAACTCTATGCACACTTTCTTATATGTTTTAGAAATAGGACTTATGCAGTGAAAACTATAAAACTCCAGCTTTGTAAGGAATAATATCAATTCCGGTTAATTAGACATACTTCCCGTAGGGGCGGGTTCGCCAGGATCTCCAGTACAAGAGAGAAATCCAGAAAACCCGCCCCGGATCAATACTGTTAATCCAGGACTCAATCGCGGGGTGGGGGCGGGTTTTTGAGTCTTTGGGTATCTTTTAAAGCTGTTGGCGAACCCGCCCCTACAGGTTTTTGACAATTGTGCAAGATCAATGAAAATTGAAGAATATATTAGACAGGGTAAAAATTATTTAACTCAGGGAAATGTGACAGGGGCGATCGCGATTTGTCAGCAAGTTATTGAGCAACAGCCGGATGCGATCGCAGCTTACATGATTTTGGGAGAAGCCCTAGAAGCTCAAGGCGAACCAACGGGAGCCAGAGATGCTTATGTTAAAGTGTTGGAAATTGACCCGCAGTCTGCTGTTGCTCATGCTTACTTGGGTCAGTTATATGCAGAATATTGGTGGTTGGATGAAGCTGCTGAGCACTACCAGCAAGCTCTCGCTCTTAAACCTGAATGGTCAGAGGTACATTACAATCTGGGGAATGTATTTCAGAAACAGGGAAATTTACCGGGGGCGGTTAATAGCTACCGGGCGGCGATCGCGCTTTCGCCAAACGATCCCAATGCTTACTACAATTTAGGAGTTGTTTTCGATCGGCAGAGTCAGTGGCAAGCGGCGGTTGATAGCTATTCCCAAGTAATCGCGATGCCTTCGGCTGGAGGAGTTAACGCGCCTAAATATGTGAAAGCTTATAGTAATTTGGGCTGTACTCTGGTTAAACAGGGGAAATTTGAAGAGGCGATCGCCATTTATCAAAAAGGAATTGCCATTAAGCCAGACTGGGCTACTCTCCACAATAACCTCGGTCAAGTGCTGCTAGAGCAAAAGCCAGAAGATGCGATCGCCGCTTACCGCCGAGCTATTGAACTCGAACCTGAGATGGAGTTGGCTCATTATAACTTAGGTAAAGCATGGCAAATGCAAGGCCGTCACGAACAGGCCGTCCCCTATTTTCAGCGAGTCATAGAACTCAACCCCAATTACGTTTCAGCTTATACTGACTGTGGTTTTTCGCTGATGGCTTTGGGACAAATTGCTGAGGCGATGCCCTATTTCCACAAAGCGATCGATCTTAAACCTGAATTTGTTGAGGCTTATTGTGAATTGGTAGAGGCGAGGGCGATCGCATCTAGTCAAGAACAAGATCAATTACAACAGGCTAATGCTGCTTGTTATCTATTTCTCAGATCGCTAATGGGGGCGAAGGAAGAAGGAAGAAGGAAGAAGGAAGAAGGAAGAGGGAAGAAGGAAGAGGGAAGAGGGAAAGGGAAAAAGATAATTAGCGAGATAAAACTGGAGGAACAAAGCCAATTACCAATTACCAATTACCAATTACCAATTAGTGAAATTTGTCAACACCTGACACAAACTTACCTACATTTAGGAAATACTTTATTCGAGTACGGTGGATACGATCGGGCCGAAGTTTATTATCAAAAAGCTTTACAAATTCAGCCGAATAATGCCGAGCTTTACTGGCGACTGGGTAATAGTTTAGCCAAGCAGCGACGGCACAATGCAGCAATCGCTGTTTATCATATCGCCCTGGCAATTCAACCTGAATTAACACAGGTTTATTTTGACTTAGGAAACTTGTTGGAGAAACAGCAGCGGTACGAGTCGGCGATTGGTTACTACGAAAAAGTTTTAAATTTTCAATCTCTGGAAAGATTAGTATCAGAGAATATTTCGGGGTTGAATTCCCTAAATATGCAACAGCCAAAAGGAATTTATTTATCTACTTCTGACTGGATGATTGCCAACCAATTAGATCGCAGCAATTATCGTGAAATAATCTGTGAAGATGTAGAAGATATCGCTCACCAATTACCCATTACCAATTACCAATTACCAAAATCTGATTGCGGCGGTTTAACTTGTGGCCCTTGTTTGAAACGCATCTCTGATTGGTTTGAACCTGTCCATTTAGGCTGGGGCGTTCATGTTTTGTCAAATTCTCAACCAATTCCCTTAGAGTCGCCCAAAACCTTTGTTGGTTTAGTTCCAGACGGACGAGCTTGGATTGTGCCCCAGAAAAGTTATTGGCTGCTTTGCAGTGCGATCGCAGTCATTACTCCCGATAATTATTTATTAGCAGATATTTCCCGCGATTATCCTAATTTTTTGCCGGGATGTCAAAATCATGACCCTAGCAAACATAGCATTTTTAAGCTAGAATCATTACCCCCTTTAGAGCAAATTGATGGTACTGTTGCCGTGTTATCTGGACTATCAGGAAATGTCTATTTTCACTGGATGGTAGATGTTTTGCCGAGAATTGAATTGCTACGACGAAGTGGCACAGACTTTGATAAAATAGATTGGTTTTTAGTTAATAATTTTCAGCAGCAATTTCAATTAGAAACTCTCAAAGCTTTGGGGGTTCCAGCAAACAAAATTTTAGCCAGCGACGATCATCCCCATATCCAAGCAAAGCAGTTAATTGTTCCCTCTTTTCCAGGGTATTTAGGCTGGCCGCCGCTTTGGGCTGTAAAATTTCTCCGGCGCGTGTTTTTGGCCGGAATTACTGCTTTAAACAGTTATCCTGAACGCATTTACATTAGTCGAAACAAAGCTAGATATCGGCGCGTCTTGAATGAAGAAGAGGTAATGGAGGAATTGAGCAAGTTTGGGTTTGTTAGAGTCTTTCTAGAATCTATGCCCTTGCAGGAGCAGATAGCATTATTCTTTCATGCTAAAATCATAGTTACACCTCACGGTAGCGGTCTAACAAATACAATATTCTGCCAACCTGGAACAAAGGTGATGGAATTAGTTTCACCTCACTATGTGGGTCACTATTACTGGGGAAGTAGTCACTATCTGAACCTCGACCATTACTATTTAACAGGTGAGGTGTTTGAATGTTATCCTATTAGGGAATTGATGTATCAAAACTCTCTGACGGAAGATATCATGGTGAACTTGAGTTCGCTCAAGAAAATGATAGAAATTGTAGGTTTGTGATTTTATTTACATCGAGATAAGGATCGATATGACATCAACTCAAAATATGGAAATGGTAGCAGTTAACTTTAACCAGCAAGCAGAAACTTATTTAGCCCAAGGTAAATTAAATGAAGCAATTGCAGCTTGTGAAGAAGCCCTGAAAATTCAACCGAATTTTGCAGGTGCTTACCGTAACTTAGCTAGAATTTGGACGCAGTTAAAAAAAGCTGAAACTGCCGCAGATTGCTGGTATCAAGCGTTAATTCTCGATCCGAAATGGGCAACCGCTGAGGAGCATTTAACTTTAGGCAATACTTTAGTAGAACAAGGAAAATTGGAGGAAGCTACTGCTTGTTACTTGCAAGCAATTCAGATAAATCCAAATTTAGTACAAGCTTACCACAATTTAGGGGAAATTTTCACAAGTAAAAATAAATTTGAGGAAGCAATCGCCTATTACCGCCAAGCAATTACACTCAAGCCAGATGCTTTTGGAAGTCACCACAGTTTAGGGAAACTATTAGCAGCTAAAGGCAACATTGATGAAGCAATTGCCTGTCAACATAAAAGCCTTGAAATCAATCCCAATTATGTTCGTGCTTATCACAGTTTAGGCAATGTGTTGGTACAAAAGGGCGAGTTAGATTCAGCTATTGCTTATTACAGCAAAGCAATTGAACTCAATCCTAATTACTGTTGGTCATACAACAGTTTAGGAGATGTCTTTCTCAAACAAGAACGTTGGGATCAAGCCATAAATAGTTATCAGAAAGCCATTGAGATGAAAGGTGATATTCCTTGGTTTTACTATAACTTAGCTGTTGCTCTGACCAATCTAAAATCCTGGGACGAAGCACTTGCAGGTTATCTCTCTGCTCTTCAGCTTCAGCGAGATTTGCCTGGAATTTACAACCGCATAGGGTACGTTTTGCGACAGCGAACAGAATCAGATTTAGATGCAACGGTTAGAGACTATTGCCAAGCTATTCAAGTGAATTCAGACAATGGAAAAACCAACTATAACTTGCTAAATATCGTCACAGATAATAGCGATTTTTATGTTGATTTAGCAAATAATTTAACCAAACAACATCAGTTTAGTGGAGCGATTGTTTTTTATCAAATAGCATTGCACATTAATCCAGAAGATGCTAAAGTTGCCTCGGATTTAGAGGATGTCTTAGCAAGAAAAGATGAGTTAGATCGGCAAATATCTGTTTATCGCAGCCAGATAGAACTTGACCCAAACTCTGCGGTTGCCTATACTGATTTAGGGAATATATTACCTAAATATGGAGAGCTAGAGGAATCGATTGTCTGTCATCAAAAAGCCAGTGAATTAAGAGGTTGGCATCAATGTGCTACTAACAAATATCAATTTACACAAGATTGGTTTACTCATAATATTCCCATCTGGGAAAAACATTTGCAGCAATTTGCCGGGATACCGGGACTTAATATTTTAGAAATAGGTAGTTTTCAAGGAATGTCTACTTGCTGGCTTTTGGATAATATTCTGACAGACATAACAGCAAGAATCACCTCTATCGATCTATACTTTCAGGCACAGTTTGATGGCAATATCGCTAAAACTGGAGTGTCAGAAAAAGTAATCAAGCTAGAGGGGCTATCTCAGGATTTATTAGTAACTCTGACCTCAGATTACTATGAAGTAGCTTACATTGACGGCTGCCATAAAGCCAGCAGTGTTTTGCAAGATACAGTCCTCTCTTGGCGGCTGGTAAAAATAGGTGGGTTGATAATTTTTGACGATTATGAATTCACCTTTCCTGAAAATCCAGAGCAAAATCCCAAGCTAGGGATAGATACTTTTATTTCGATGTATCAAAACCAATTAGAGGTGATTCACAAAGGTTATCAACTGATAGTTAAAAAAATAGCAAATGAAAAGCAGCTAGAAGAGAAAGCTATCTTAACTAACGCTTACCTAAATTTGGGGGAAGCAGTATCAGCACAAGGTTATTTAGAGGAAGCAATTTCCCATTATCAAAAAGCACTTGAATTGCAGCCAGAGATATCAGTACCGGAACTTGATATCAAAGACTTGCTAACGAAAGAAGGCGAAATTAAGCTAGCAGACTTCCCAGAATGCTTGAAGTTTTCAGGAGCGCAGAAAAATCAGATATCGTTAGTTTACCACAAATTAGGCAAGTTACTGCAAGAAACAAAACAGTTAGATAGAGCGGCTTCTGTTTATTGGCATTCGATTAATTTGAACCCAACTTTCAGTTGGTCTTACCACTATTTAGGGGAAATTTTACAAGAATTAGGGAAGGATAATGAATCTAGAGCTGCCTACTGTCGCGCAATTGAATTGAACCCTGATTTCTGTTGGTCTTACAATAATTTAGGAGATGTCCTGATGCAACTTTCAAGATGGGAAGAAGCTGCGACGGCTTACCGTCGTGGGATTGAATTGAATCCTGATTTTTGTTGGTTGCATAACAAGTTAGGGGATGCGTTGGTAAAAATTTCTAAGTGGGAAGAAGCTGCGGTGGCGTACCGCCGCTCAATTGCATTGAATCCAGATTTTTGTTGGTCTTACTACAGCTTAGGAGAAGTTTTAGAAGAGCAGCATTCTTGGGAGGAAGCGGTTGGTGCTTATCGGCGTGCAGTTGAGCTGGAAGCGGAAGATAGTTGGATGTGTAAAAAATTAGGAGATGCTTTACAACAACTCGGATTATGGGATGAAGCAATCGCTATTTATAAACAGGGAATAGGCGTTGATTCATACGCTTATTTGTGTTACGAAGGATTGGGATTATGTTTCTTGGAAAAAAAGGATTGGGAAGGTGCAATAGCTTATTTCATACAAGCCCTACAAATTAAACCCGACTTGTTAGAAGTTTATCACAAAATTGGTTACGCTTTAGAACAACAAGGTGAGTTAGAAAAGTCAGAATATTACTGTTGCAACTATCAAATACTACCCTTAAAAGTTCTGAAAAAGTATTGTCATTTTAGAGAAGATTTAACGGTAACATCTGAGTTCGATCCTAGCATAAATTATATCAAGATTTTACCTGAAGATGAAATTCATTTATTGCCTTCTAAAAGTCTTGATGGTAACATCATATTTTCAGAAAATAAATATTATTTACCAAAAACATTTGTTGCCATCATTCCAGAGGGTCGAGTTTGGGCGGATGTGATTACAAGTGCTGTAATTAATTCTGAAAATAAGCTAGTTACTGATATTTCTACTGGCTGTGCAGAATTAGCAATTTCTTCAGATAAATTAACTCCTGTTGAATACATAGATGGAACTGTTGCTTTTTTATCAGTGCGCTGGGGCGGTGCAGCTTATTATCATTGGATGTTTGATCTCATTCCCCGCTTCGAGCTTTTACGGCGCAGTGGAATAGAGATAGAGACAATAGATAAGTTTATAGTTAATGGTACCAATCGTTCCTATGAAAAGGAAACTTTAAAGACCTTGGGGATTCCAGAAACAAAGATTATTGAGAGTAGTTGCGGTCTGCATATAAAAGCTAAAAGTTTAGTAGTTCCATCAATTTGTTATCAGGGAGTATCTCAAATATCAAAATGGGCTTGCGAGTTTATCCATAGAGAATTTTTAAGAGAAAAAAATGGTCAAAAAATAGAGAAGTTAAAGCGAATTTATATTAGCCGTGAGTTAGCTTCCTATCGTCGATTTATCAATGAAGAAGAGGTATTAAACTTTTTAGATAAATGGGGATTTGAAAGCGTTAAGCTAGAAACTATGTCAGTAGCAGAACAAGCATATTGTTTAGCAAATGCTGAAGTTGTAGTAGCGCCTCACGGTGCGGGATTGACTAATATTGTATTCTGTAGGCCGGGAACTAAAGTTATAGAAATTTTTTCGCCAACATATCTCCCAGGTTGCTACTGGATACTTAGTAATATATGCGACTTGGAACATTACTATTTAATTGGGGAGTCATTGGAAAATAATGATTCTTGCCTTCCTATCTACCAAGATATTAAGGTTGATTTAGATTTGCTAAAAAAGTTAATTCGGACTTATGCCATTATGTAACGCCGCCCTCTGGGCGGTAAAGAAACCGCCCAGAGGGCGGCGTTACAATGAGGCACAATTGTTATTAATGAAATTTGCAGGTATTTGAAATGTGTAACGATTATAGTCAAGCAGAAATTTATGATAAATTAGGTGATAGTTTGCAAGAAAAAGGAGATTTTGAAGAAGCTGCGATCGCTTACAATCGCGCATCACAACTAAACTCTGAAGTTTCTTGGTATTTCCACAAATTAGGAGATGTTCTTGTTAAGCAAGAAAAATGGCTTGAAGCTATTGAGGCAAACCGTCGCGCGATTGAACTCAACCCAAATTTTTCTTGGTCGTATCACAATTTAGGCTATGCTTTGCTCAAACAAGAACAGTGGAATGATGCCGTCACTGCTTACCGAAAGGCAATTGAATTAAACCCTAATTTCTCTTGGTCTTACTATAATTTAGGGGATGCTCTCGCATTCATACAAGAATGGGATGAAGCGAGTGTAGCATATTTTTGTGCTGTAGCGATCGATCCGAATTTACCTGGAATTTATGAAAAATTTGGCGATGCTCTGCGGCAACGATCTGAGTTTGGTTTAGAGCAAGCTGTTAATTATTATCACCATACTTTTGAGCAAGAGAAAAGGTCAAGTTACCCCAATTTACTGAGTTTTGTTCCCGCTAATCCAGAACTTTATTCGCAAATAGCAACTGCTTTGGCAAAGTACAACCAGTTGGAAGGAGCAATTATATTTTACCAAGCAGCACTAGAAATCAAGCCAGATGATGGTGATATTTCTAGGCAATTACAGAGGATTTTAAAGAAAAAAGATGAGTTAGAAATAGAACTAAACTCTTGCCGCAGAGCAATTACAGAAAACCCAGATTCCTGTTGGTCTTACTACAATTTAGGAGTAGCAATGACGCGACAATACAAATGGGATGAAGCGGCGGCGGCTTTCCTCAATGCTATTGAGTTGCATCCAGATTTTCATTGGTGGTTTTACTATAATTTATGGGAAGTTTTTGCTAAGCAAGGCAAACTACAACAAGCTGTTAGTTTATGTCAACAAGCAATTGAAATTAAACCAGATAGTTTCTGGCCTTACTTAAATTTAGGGGAAGCTTTGACTCGACAAGGTAAACTCGATGAAGCGATCGCGTGTTATCAAACTGCCAGTTACAAGCAAACTTTAATAGTTCTCACAGGTTCAGGCCAAGAGCAAAAAAAATTAGAGCCGGTACAAGTTCCTGACTTTATTATCATTGGTTCCCAGCGTTGCGGCACGACTTCTCTTTATAGTTATCTGACTCAGCATCCGCAGATTTTTTCTCCTATTAAAAAGGAGGTAGATTTTTGGTCGTGGCATTTCAACAGAGGTATTGATTGGTATTTATCTCATTTTCCTCCACTTCCTCAAGGGCAAAATTTTTTAACAGGAGAAGCTAGTCCAAGCTATCTCGATTATCGGGATGCGGCGGAACGACTTTTTGATGTTTTTCCCAACGTAAAGCTAATTGTACTATTGAGAAATCCTGTAGATAGAGCGATTTCTCAATACTATCGCTGGGTAAGTTTAAATTGGGAAAATCGCTCTTTTGAACAGGCGATTGCTGAGGAATTAGAAAGGTTGGAAAATAATCCTGATTATATTATAGGAGAAGAGCCGGGAAATTATTTAGCTCGTGGTATGTATGTTGAGTTTATTAAGAAATGGCTAGATTTGTTTCCGAGAGAAAAGTTGCTAATTTTGAGAAGTGAAGATTTTTATGAACATACGGCTGTGGTGATGAAGCAAGTTTTAGAGTTTGTCGGTTTGCCGGAGCATTCTATTTCTGAGTATGCGAATTATAATCCAGGTTTTTATCCGCCGGTGAGCGAATCAATGCGCTACTGGCTAGGTGATTATTTCCGACCTTATAATCAGCAATTAGAAGAGTTTTTAGGAATTAAATTTAGATGGAATAATAAATAAAAATTAGAGTGAAAATTGAAAGTAATCGGATACACCCTGATTTAATATCAAAATTTGAATGAAACTTTGATTGCTATTCACCGCAGCAATTTGATGTATGATTTACTGTTGAATAGGAATCTGAATTACAAATTCTGCCCCCTCCCCAGGAGTCGATGAACACTGTAATTTACCCCGATGTTTTTCGACCACAATTTGATAGCTGATTGAGAGTCCTAAACCAGTTCCTTTTCCGATTGCTTTCGTCGTAAAAAATGGATCGAACAGCTTACGCCAGACTGCTTCATTCATCCCAGGGCCATTGTCATCAATCCGAATTTCTACCCAATCCGAATCTATAACTTGAGTGCGAATATGAATGCGATTTGGGTTGGATTTAATTTCTGCAAAAGACCTTTGGCTGTTGTGTTCTTCGATTGCGTCGATGGCATTTGCTATTAGATTCATAAACACCTGATTTAGTTGACCTGGGTAACACTCTACGAGTGGCAAGTCACCGTATTCTTTAATTACCTTAATAGCTGGCATCTCTGGTGTAGCTTTAAGCCGATGCTTTAACATTAGCAAAGTGCTCTCTATTCCCTCGTGAATATTTACTGACTTCATCTCCGCCTCGTCAAGTCTAGAAAAGTTCCGCAGCGATACAACTAAATCGCGGATGCGGTCAGCACCTAATTTCATTGAATCCAAGATTTTAGGAAAATCTTCTATTAGGTAATCGAGTTCGATATTTTCGGCTTCCTCCTGAATTCTCGCCGTTGGATTGGGGTAATACTGCTGGTAGAGTTGGATGAAATTAAGCAAGTCATTAGCGTAGTTAGTGGCATAAGTAATGTTGCCGTAGATAAAATTAATCGGGTTGTTAATTTCGTGGGCAACGCCAGCAACTAACAGTCCCAAACTGGAAATTTTTTCTGTTTGAATCAATTGAGCTTGGGTTTGTTGTAACTCGCGGAGAGATTTTTCTAGCAGTGTTGCTTGTTCTCGATATTGCTCCTCCGACTGTTTGAGGGCTTCTAAAACTTGTACGCGATCGCTAATATCCCGCGCAATACTAACTATGCCACTGACATTGCCTTTGGCGTTCCGACAGGCGTTTTTTGTAGAGAGAAATGTCCGCCTTTTCCCCATTGTAAATACTTCTTCTTCAAGCATTTTTGGTTCGCCAATAGCTATGATTTCTCGATCATTTTCTATGATTTTTTCGGCAATTTCAGATGAAAAAAGATCGCGATCGTTCCGTCCTAAAATTTCTTCTGGTAACATCCCAATCATGCTAGCAGCCGCAGAATTTAGGATAGTATAGCAACCATAAATATCTTTAACAAAGATCGCATCTGGCGTACTATCAATGACAGTACGCAAGAGATTATAACTTTGTTTTAGTGCTTCTTCTGTTTGTTGGTTGGTGATAATTTGCTGGTGCAGCATCTCGTTAGCTGACTGCAAGTTAGCTGTCCGCTCCAACACTCTATTTTCTAATTCTTCATTTGCCTCTTGTAACTTAATTTCAGCTTCATATCGCTGACGGTCTACGATCCCAATTTTTCTGGCATTCCACCAAAGCAAGCCGCCAAAAATGACGATATTAAATACTGCAAATAGGCAAATTAGCCATTCAGCACTGTAGAGACGTGGGCTGAATATTACTAAGATTAACTTACCGATTACTGGCGGCAAAATTATTACAGCGGGCAACAACTGTCGAGCAACTATACCGCCTGCATTCTTGCTCGTAATTATAGCCATCAACCCGCGCTCTGGACAGG
This sequence comes from Kamptonema sp. UHCC 0994, assembly GCF_029167235.1. Lineage (GTDB taxonomy): Bacteria > Cyanobacteriota > Cyanobacteriia > Cyanobacteriales > Microcoleaceae > Kamptonema. The sequence goes on from NZ_JARFTR010000143.1 coordinate 21,086, forward strand.
CAAGTAAAATACCCAAACTTAGCAGTAAGAATCCGCTAGCTGTATGTATCGCCATTGCTGTATAAGAACCAGCACGATAAAGGGAAGAATTGCCATAGATGTAGCCTAAAAAACCTAGTAAAGCTATTAAGAATCCTGCTAAACTTAAACCTTGAGTTAAAATATATCTGGAGCGAGAAATTGATAGCATCAGCAGCGAATATCCAAGCAAAAGAAAAGTTAGTGCCGTATTCGGTGCCATCCGTCCCGGTGCTGCGGTAGCGACTGCGGTAGCCGACTCTTTAAAGAGCAGTTGATCGATTCCGAAGTTTAAATTAAAGCCGTACTGAATTAGCGTCAGCAAATTTATAGCAATCACCGAAATTGCTAAGATTTCAGGCTGAATGAAGCCTAACTTATTCCACTTTCTGCCAACTCTTTGTCTTCCTAACAACCACAGGGAAGAGCCGCTCAGGATAAAGGAGACCGCTGTATTTGCTTTCATCGTTACCAGTCCGGGCAAGACACTTTTGAGGATGGCAATATCAAAAATCCAGCCCAAAATGACAATACAGCCAATCAAGGCTACTGCCATACCAGATTTTATAGAAAATGATTGCAGTGTCGCAATTAAATTTGAGGGCGGCTGCACTTTTTGTACTCGATTCGTCATTTCCAATTTTTTCTGCTCAGAATTTGTTTTAAGATAGTCAATGAGATTATACTCTCCTCACCAGAGAAATATTGTTGTTTTATACACAAAATTGAGATTTTGGAATTGATTTATATTTGAAATTGAGTTCGCAATAACTCCTGCATTCTCTACTAATTCTGCATACTATCTAGAGATGAGGTTAAAGAAATGCTACACTGCGTTATAAATGAGCTATCAACAGGTATTGTTAGTTATAAGAATGCAAATGCTACATTTCCTTGAATAACTATGGCGATCGACGGTTTACCAGATCCAGAATTCACAGAGTCCAGTTCAGCAAAAATTCCTACGATTAAAGTGCTGACAATGTTCCGACTGGGTTTGTTCCAGATGGGATTGGGCATTATGTCGCTGCTTACCCTGGGCGTACTCAATCGGCTGATGATTGATGAGCTTAAAGTGCTACCTTGGATTGCTGCGGGTGCGATCGCAATGCACCAATTCATGTCACCGGCGCGGGTGTGGTTCGGTCAAATGTCGGACTCAAAAACTATTTTTGGCTACCACCGCACAGGTTTTGTCTGGATTGGAGCCGCTCTTTTCACGACTACATCATTCATCGCCTTACAAGTAGTTTGGCAACTTGGTGGCAGTTTGCAAGCTACTGGATGGGGCCCACAAACTTATACTTGGGCAGCAGTTCTAGCGCTAGTTTTTGCTTTTTACGGTTTAGCTTTGAGTGCGAGTTCCACACCTTTTGCTGCTCTTTTAGTAGATATTTCTGATGAAGATAACCGCTCCAAATTAATTGGAGTTGTCTGGTCAATGCTCATGGTTGGCATTGTTTTAGGTGCAATTATTAGCTCTAAGTTGCTTAGTCGGGCTGAAGTTTGCGGAGCCGATATTTTGTCATACAATCCATCGCTAGGGGCACCAGTTACAGATTTAGCGAAGTTGCAAAGCGCCGTTAATCCTTTATTTGCGATCATGCCAGCAGTTGTATTTGGGCTATCTTTACTAGCAACTGTAGGCGTGGAAAAAAAATATTCTCGCTTTGCTTTGCGTTCGACTGCGGTTAACAGAGAGGATAAAATTAGTTTAGGTAAGGCTTTGAAAGTATTGACTGCTAGCCGCCAAACTGGTTTATTTTTCAGCTTTCTGCTGGTATTAACTATTAGTTTGTTCATGCAGGATGCGATTATGGAACCCTACGGCGGCGAAGTTTTCAGAATGTGCATTTCGGAAACAACTAAGTTGAATGTGCCTTTTGGTATGGGGACGCTGATCGGTATTAGCGGCACTGGTTTTTTGATTTTGCCCCGTTTAGGTAAGGTGAACACTACAAAATTTGGATGTATGGGGGCAGCGATTTGTTTTGGCTTAATTATTATCTCTGGATTTACAGCAAACGCAGGGTTATTGAAGGCTAGTTTGCTGTTTTTTGGTTTTTCTGCTGGGGTGTTAACTGCTGGTGCAACGAGTTTAATGCTGGATTTAACGGCGGCGGAAACTGCTGGTACTTTTATCGGTGCTTGGGGTTTATCTCAGGCGATGGCGAGGGGTTTAGCTACAGTTTTCGGCGGAGTAGTTTTGAATTTGGGAAAGATAATTTTTGATGCCCCTGTGTTGGCTTATGGGTTGGTTTTTGCGCTGCAAGCTGTGGGAATGGGGGCGGCAATTTTGCTATTGGGGCGGGTGAATGTGCAAGAATTTCGGGATAATGCGAATAATGCGATCGCCTCTATTCTAGAAAATGAATTGGATTGATTTTTTGCCGCAGATAGACGCAGATAATTGTATGATATATCTGCGTTCATCTGCCGTTATTTATTTTAACTCTCATGTGGGATTCAATTTTAAGTTTTGCGGAAACTACGACTACTAGAGTCGGAGTACAATTGTTAAAGGATTTCGGTTCTGTTCAAGCTGCCGAAAAGTCGGATGGGAGTTTAGTTACTCAATCTGACAACTGGGCAGATGGGGAAATTCGGAATGCAATTATATCAGCTTTTCCCAGTCATGGAGTGTTGAGCGAAGAGGGAGATCATGTTTTTCCTAGTAATGAATGGTGCTGGATAATTGACCCTTTGGATGGTACTACTAATTTTGCTAGAGGGATTCCGATTTGGGGGATTTCAATGGGTTTATTATATCAGGGAACGCCTGTTTTTGGTTACGTACATTTACCGCCAATAAATCAATCTTTTCACGGTTTTTGGCTGGGAAAGTCTGGACTTAGTGGCAATTCTGGGGCTTTTTTAAATCATCAGCCAATTCATTCTAGTGCTGATGCGCTGACTTCCAATCACTTTTTTAATGTTTGTTCGCGGAGTATTGCTGTCGCGCCTCAGATTCCTGCTAAAATTCGGATGTTAGGAATGGCTAGTTACAATTTTTTAACTGTGGCGGCGGGTGCGGTTTTGGGTGGGGTTGAAGCTACTCCGAAAATTTGGGATATTGCGGGGAGTTGGGTAATAGTAAAAGCTGCTAGTGGTGTTTGGGTTCCATTGGAATCTGAGGCGATTTTTCCTTTAGAAGTTGGTAAGAATTATGGGAGTCGATCTTATCCGACTTTAGTAGTGAGTCGGGATGAATTAAAGTCAGTATTTTTGCCGTTGGTGGAAATTGTGGGTAAGAGGAAGTGGGGTTAATTTTTGATTTAATATAGCAATCTGGTTTTGTCTTCTGAATTTGATTAAGGGCTTAAATACCATAATACTTTTTTAAATAATATGATACAGCAGACCAAAAAGGTAAATATTGTCCTTGTGCGTCCAAATCTCTGATTTGTTGAGCTTTACGAGAAATTTGTGTAGGCGTGAGTCCCTGAAGTTGCAATTTCAAAAAATCAAGTGCTTGAATCCTTGACTGCTGGAGATTGTAATCATTTAATCCGAGAATTTCAATAGTTTTTTTAGCGGCTTCTGCTTGTTCTAAATTATTATTTATTGGGGAACGCATTTCACCATTTCCTGTATAGCTAAAAAAGTCTTCACAATTAGTTTGTGTGGGCGATATATTGATGGGTTGATTTCCTTTTTTGTTACCACAGTGTTTGGGCCAATGCTTGTCGCTACCACACGAAGCCAGCATATTATTGTAATCTAAAGATAAATCTGTATTGCTATCACTCTTATTTTCTGGATTCTGGGGATTCAGATGTTCGATATGACTGGTTTTTGAGGCAATCCGCTGACAGCAGTAACAGCAAATGTAGCCTTGTTCCTGCATCAAGGAATCATGTAGGATTCCTTTAGTCGGATCGTTAAGAAGACTATAACCGTAATTTTTACCTGTTTTTGCTTTTGCCTTCCAATGACCGAAATCTTTAGGTTCTACTCTCTTTTTAATGTATTTCATTTTGATGTGTTCCTAACTGTATCAACCAATCGGCTCTCACGAAATTTGGATCTTCATCTTTCATTTCTTCTGCTATCTGCTGACGCAACTCTTTAGCTTCATCGAATTTTTCGTCATCAATAAGACGAAATAGTTGATCGAAATTATTATCAGTTTTTGGATTACGCGATCTGCTTCCCATAAGTGTTTCCAGAATCCGATTGCTATCTTTCCCATAGGAGGGTATGCGTTCCACAATAATATCTTCTGATGTAGCTGTCAAAAGATGAATCCACTTAACCTGACTAATCACCTGTGGCGAATGAGTCGTAACGATAAATTGGCAGTTGGAAAATGTTTTAGTCAAAGATGCAATAACTTCTATTTGCCATTTTGGATGTAAGTGAAGTTCAATCTCGTCAATCAAAACAACGCCATAACCGTCGAGCGGATTTTCTAAATATGGGTTTGCAATCGCCAACCGTCTAGCTAAATCACCTACCATTACTAACAAGCATTTTTCACCATCAGATAGTTGATTGATGATAAATTCTTGCCCTTGTTTTTCTACAGTCATTCGCAAGGGCGATCGCTGAACTCGTAAATTTGAAAAACCTTCCAGCAATCCGGCGATCGCCTTTCTCACTGCTTCTAATTGGCGATCTCGGTACTCATAAGAGTTTTGTAGCCGTAATTCATTTTCTAAATCTTCCCTACTTCTAAACCATTCAAAAAAACGTCTGAAATCAATTTTACCTCCTGTTAGTGCTTGATCGTAAGCAGCTATTTGCTGAAATGAATGTTGCGTCCTAATCCTCAAAGGAATATCAAGTACCGCACGATTTGTTGGGTAGTAAACTGCTAGAGGTAATGCTGCCTCGGCACTCTCATCCAACTTATCATGTATGTTTTCAACAAGTGTATTTAACCGTGAAAGATTACTATTAGTATCTTTACTTCTTCCTTTACGGGCATGGGTTAAAGACCATACAACCTCATCCCTGCCGTCGATTGCAATTGTAATTTCATTGTGAGTTTCTTTGCTTTTATTGTTGATGTCTTCCTCCTTGAAAAAACGTCCTGAACCTTTTGGATTTTGAATTCTACCTGTGAGCCAAGACAAAAGAATAGCAAGACAATCAAGGATGCTCGATTTTCCTGCCCCGTTAACGCCTATAAATACAGTTGGCTCATTGATATCGAATTCTAGGTTTAAATTGCTAATACCTCGGAATGAGTTAATTTTGAGAGTTTTAATTTTCATTTTATTCGCTTTATAACCGTATTTTTTCTTCAAATAGTTGCCATAGGATCATTATTAGTAATCCTAAAATGATTCTATGGCATACTTTATCGCCTCAAGCGATTAACTTTGCTAACACATTCGACAATTTAGCACCAAGATTCTCAACCGACTCCTGCTGTTTCGGATCTTTCATCGTACCATCAGCATTAAAAGCCTCATAGGCTTTAGGAATTGCCTTCTGATCTGGCAGCACAAACACATTAATATTTCCCAGAATTGAGCGCAAATGAACTAACCCCCGCAAACCGCCCAAAGCCCCAGGTGAAGCGCTCATAATTACTGCTACTTTGTCAGTAAAAGCCACTAACCCCGGTTCACCAGGCTGTGGGCGAGAAGCCCAATCAATTGCATTTTTCAAAACAGGTGTAACTGAGCTGTTATACTCAGGAGAAGCTATCAAAAAACCCTGGTGTGCTATCATCAATTCCTTAAATTTCCGGGCATTTTCTGGCATTCCCTCTCTAGCCTCCAAATCTTCATCAAATAGCGGCATCGGCAAATCGCGGAAATCTATGTAAGTCACTTCAGCACTGGCAGCCCTAGCTCCAGCAGCCGCAACTTTTACCAATAGTTTGTTGTAGGAGGCTTCGCGGGTGCTTCCAGCAAAGGCGAGAATTTTTGGCGTGTTTATCATGGCCTGTTCCTAATAGTTAGTGCAATTGAAATTGTACTATTCCGCGTGCTTCCAGATAAAGTCAGCAATGCGATCGCCTGTGGGTAAGGATGAATCTGTCGCTGAAAAAAACAGCACCGATCGCTGTATTAGCTTCCTCGTACTTAAACGTCGGGCGACGCGGCTAGGAATGCCGTAATTGTAAACGATATGGCCTTTCCCGGCTAACACTACTACTTGATAATCAGGCTTAGCTATGACAAATTGGGCGACTGTTTCTGCCATTGTTTCATCCCAGAGATTTTGGGCCAAAAAAAAGCGATCGAAGCCAGCACTAGAACCAAGCCCCCCAGAGGCGTGTTGCTGATAAATTTCTAGCATTATTTGCCGATATTCAGCATTGTCTGTACGAATTTCTGAGGCGGGGGGAATGTATTCTCGTTCTTCTGCTGTTAGATTTTCTAACCCTTCTCTGGCAACTTTTCGCGTTACTTCTGTGGGTGTATTCAAGGCTAATACAGGCAGTTTATTTTCCTTGGCAAACCGCAAAATTGGTGCGTAATATTCCCAAGGAAATCCCCATCTTTGATTATACTGGCTTTGCTCAATTAATTCGGCTTCTGTAATTTTACCAGCTAAATATTGGTCGATTGCGCTTTGAAAAGGACGCTGAAACATTTCCAGCGCGATCGCAACCTTACCATTTTGCCAATACAGTTCTGTGATAATCTTCAGTTGAGCCTGATGATCTTCGAGACTATCGTGAGTTTCCCCCAGATACACGATGTTTGCCGCCGCCAACTGTTGTAAAATCTCTTGGCTAGTATCTGTCTGCTGGAGTTGCAAGTTCCCTGTCACTTCCGCCAAAGCTTGACTGCTACAAAATAGGAACAAACCCAGAGACAAGGCGCAGAGTTTGGTTAGTTTAAGTTTTTTCATAATCGTATTTTGCCTTGCGATCGCAGCCACAAACTACCGATCTCTTCAAATCTCCACACTTTATATAACTTTACACTTAATCGGTAGTTATCGGTCAAAAAGTAAACTTTCATTGCAGGTACTTGCGTCTCTCAGAGAAGGTGCTACATTAATAACATGAAGCAAAAAAAGCTTCTCTGACAGATACCACAGCGAAGTTCATAACTTTAGAGTTCATACTTTGAAGTTGACACCTTGAAGTTTCACTTTTGAAGATAAGGAGTAAAAAGCGCTGTTTAATTTCACATCTGTCTCATCCAACAACAGCAACACCCACCGCGAAGTCTGATATTTCCTCAAATGTTGATGAGGGAGCAATGAAACTGAATCTTAGATATTTAGTTTAACTCCACGTCGAAATAGCAATTAGAGGAAATTACTCAGTAAGTAACGCTTGGGTGTTGTTGTTTGTTTAAGCATACCGAAGGAAGAAGGAAGAAGGAAGAAGAAAGAATTGTTTGTCGTAATTAGTAAGTTTTAGTAATTGTTAGCAATTGGTAGTTGTTAGAGTTATTGGTGATTATAAAAACACAACAATTAACAACTAACAACTAACCACTAACAACTAGCTTTATAGTTCAGTTTTAGACTTGTGGTAAACTGGACTACCTCGATCGGGTACGAAATGACAAAGCCGAGAAGAACGCCAAAAGTCTCCTAAAATAGAGCCTTCAGACTTCCGATAGTAGTCTCCCAAAATCGGCTTAATTGCTTCATTTGCAGTTAACAAGTGGTAATGGGGAATACTCAAAAAAATGTGGTGAACCACATGAGTGCCGATATTGTGGTGGATGTTATTAACAATCCCATAATCGCGGTCAATCGTGGACAAAGCACCTTTGAGAAAATACCAATCTTTGCTGCGATACCAGGGAATATCTGCCTCAGTATGGTGTAAGTATGTTACTAAATCGAGCCACACTACAAACACGAGGTAGGGCATCAGATAGTATTTTACCAACCACATAAAGCCCCATTGATAGGTCAAAAATCCCAACAATGCGACCATCAAAGTATAGCAGATAGTGCTAGTAATGACATCCCACTTTTCCGAAGGCTTGAAAAGATCGCTGTTGGGGTTGAAGTGAGAAGCTGCGGGCCTTTCTGGAGAGCGTTTAAACAGATATAGCGGATAGGCAAACAGTAAAACTAACTCGAAGCGTAGAAATTTTTCCCACCATTTCATGTTGCGATATTTGTTTTCAGTAACGGGATACCAGCTTTCATCAGTTTCGATGTTTCCGGTATTTTGGTGGTGGGTGCGATGGCTGATCCGCCAACCGTGAAAGGGTACGAGAATGGGAGTGTGTGAGAGGTGGCCAATGAGGTTATTCAGCCATTTGTACCTAGAAAAAGAACCGTGTCCGCAGTCGTGTCCGACCACAAATAATGCCCAAAACATAGTACCTTGCATCAGCCAGAATACTGGCCAAAAAAACCAGGAATCTAGGGCGTGTGCTGCTGCATAAAGACCGCTGATTATTGAAATATCGAGAAAGAAGTAAAACAGGGATTTCCCGGTGGAAGGTACGAAGCATTCTGGGGGAATGGCGGCCTTCAATTGCTGTAGGGTGAAGGGAAGTTCTGAACTGCCTTTCAGGGATTCGTCTGGGAGAGTAACGCTTAACTGAGCGATCTTAGATGGCACGATTCTCTAAAAATGATGATAAACAATGGGGCTTATTCTACCCTTACTGAGCATAATTAACCAGTCTTTTAAATTTAACCAATTAGGTGTATGCTATCTCTTCGATTCTCTCTTGTTGGTGTTAGGTCGCCTGCGATCGCGCCTGATAGCTAGGGACTAGAGGCTAGTCCCTTCTTCCCCTAGTCCTGAGCATCGTAGCCTCTAACCCCTTCTTCCCCTAGTCCCTAGCTATAATGTTTCTGCCAATTTTACCCCTAGCTCAAGCCATCTCCGTACCACCTCCCCAACAAGTCATCCTCCCACCAGAAGTTCCAACACAGGCAGAGGAACTGCTGAACTCGCCGCCGCCGCGAATTCCGCCAAAAGTGGTGGTGCAAACTCAAGAAGTCCGGCCTCTACCCGGACAACTAGACAGCATTCCTGTCTTCAACAGCAACAGTCCAGAAATGATACAAACAGAAGGTATTTTGCTCTCCACCTTCCCCCCGCAAGGAAAGCAGACACCCGCTGCACATTTAAACTTTCCCTTCAAAGGCCGATTTGATATATTTAGCCACCACGTCGTCAAGGCTAAAACTAGCCAACAAACCCGTACTCTCTATCAGGGCATAATTGTCTACAATCCCAATTCTCAACCAGTTAATCTGGAGATATTGCAAGCAGTCAGCTACCTGACTCGACCAGACGCGCTATTTGTCAATTTACCTTCTTATGTTGAAAATCCATTGGGTACAGTCTTTGCTGGCCCTGGGAGTCGTGCGACAAATGACGTGCTCCGAGGCCGCAGACAAGATAGTTTTCCTGCGGCGATGGAGATTCCCGCTGGTAAAAGTCAGATGTTAATCAATTTGCCGATACCTGTTGGCAAGATAACGCCATCATCGAATGGCCGCACTACTCTTATGCGCCTGTCGAGCAGTGATTCACTATACATTGCTACTTTAGCGATGTTTGCTCCCAAGGATGCCAAGGGTAACGAGCAATTTCCGACTTTGGAACAGTGGGAGAAGCTGTTAAAGACTGGTCGTTTAGCGGGGCCGAGAGATTTGGCTCCTACTTTACCTGGTTTACCTACTCCGCGAGTGATTTACGGCCGAGTGGCGGGAGTTGCTGAAGGTTCGCAGTGGTTGGCGCGGGTGACGGATAACCCGAAGGTCGATTATTTGAGCGTACCTCACCGAGGAAAGGCGTTTTCTTATGCTTTGAGCACTACTTATACGGGGACTTTCGGGACTGGTCAAATTCAAAGTGCGAAGATGCTAGCTCGTTATCCCGATACGGCTTACTATGCTCACGGTAATTATGGGGTGCAGTATAGTTTGACTTTTCCTTTATACAATCCAGAAAAGCAGGCTAAAACTATTAGTATTCAGATGCAAACGCCTGTGAAGGCGAATAAGCAGGCTGATGGTCTGATGTTTTATGAGCCTCCTGATAATCGGGTGTTTTTCCGGGGTACGGTTCGGGTTCTTTATAATGACGATCGCGGTGCGACGCAAAACCGCTATATCCACATTATACAGCGGCGGGGTCAGCAGGGGGAAGCTTTGGTGACGCTGAATATGAAGCCTGGGGAACGCCGTGCTGTTCAGGTGGAATTACTTTATCCGCCTGATGCTACTCCGCCGCAGGTTTTGACGTTGCGATCGGAGTGATTAATTGCTAATTGCTAATTGCTAATTGCTAATTGCTAATTGCTAATGGCTAATTGCTAATGGCTAATTGCTAATGGCTAATTGGTGAGGTGGTCAATCGCAAAAACTGCCTGTTTTTGAATAGCACCAATGAGGTTTTGCAGACAAAACAGGGTTAGGTAAGGTTATTTGTAAATCATGTTTGATGATAGGAATATCTGGATATTTATTCCGGCACATAGGATCAAAATATTTTTTTATATTAAAACCTTCGCCAGCAAGGGTATCGCACTGAGGGCACCCAAATGAAATACGGTTGATCATGATATTATCACTGTAGCGGATTTTAATCTCTCCCATACGAATTTTTTGGCCTGCCTCTGTTTTCAAAAAGTTTTGGACTGCTTGAATAATTTCGGGTTTAAACCATGCAAAATTGTTGTCTAAAGCCCCTAGCAAGAGTTCATTTATTTTAATGTCGCAGCAGGAATAATAACAGGGGTTTTCGATGTAATAAAGGTAGTGCTTTTGTTGGCATTTCCAACAACTCACAGGAAAGAAAACTGCTTTAAGCTGCTGATTTTGACAAACTTGGTAACGGAAAGCAACTTTAAAATATCTTGATAACAAGGCTGCAATAAATTCAGAAAGCTTCATGGTTCTGGTAGAAGCGTTAACCATTAAAACGTCTTTTGATTGCAGCGACAACTTAAACATAGGCAAGTCTTGGCGAGCAATATCATGAGATGTAGGAAGTTGGCGGAACAGCCAGCAGCATCGAATGCCGTCCCGTTGATATTTGGCTTGCCTCACATTAGTTTCTTCTAAGGTTTGCGGACTCCACTGCACTTCAAAAGCTAGCTGGACTAACTGCCCCCGGTCAGTTTTGATAGCCAAAACATCGGCTCTCCAATCTAGACCTGAAACTTCAGTTTTTGCATCGTAGCCAAATTGTTGGCAGACTCGGACAATTTCAGTCTTGGCTAATAGGTGCTGCCACGTTTCTGATGCCCAATTGCAAAGGCTTTCTTTGCCGTGAACAAAATGCTTTGTGCCGAGTTTAGACGTGCGTAAGTATCCAGTCGAGTCACAGCAGCACAGTCTAACTTTTGGGCGCTGGGCTTTCAACTTGAGCCATTCTTGATCGGATATGAGAGGGGCTAATAGTTCTCGACCTTCAAAAAATGCTCTCAACGGCATCACTTCACCTCAAGCACATCACTTACATTATTAAATCAAACATATCAATAAACCGGAATGCGATCGCCATCACTCCTCAGACTCAAACTCCACGCGATCGTAAATATCCCCTAACGAAACCTGAAATGGTACAGAACTTAATGCCAACAACGCATTTTCACCGTCATACTCAGACAATACCCATTTATTGTCATCCATCTTTGAAAACTGCTCAACGTGCATCTCATATTGAGCAATAAGAATATACTCCTTCAAGGTAGGAATAGAACGATAAAGTTTAAACTTCCCACCTCGATCGTAATCTTCCGTAGATTTCGATAAAACTTCAGCAATCATCACCGGATTTGTAATCGTATCTTTCCTACCTTCTACAAGTTCTAACTGACCATCAACCACCATCACATCAGGATAAGTGTAAAGACGTTTCTGCGGTATCCATAAACGCAGATCGTTGATGAATGCTCGATATGATTGCCCTTTAAAAGCAAAATTCATGGCAGCATATAGATTGCCAGCTATTTGATTGTGATTCGGTGTTCCGCCTGTCATAGGAATTATTTTACCATCCTGATACTCACTTTTATAGTCGGCTGCCGTTTCTAGTTCCAAATACTCTTCAGGAGAGTAATAACGCTTTTCTTCACTTTCAATTGTACTTTCGCGAATTTCGGCTGCTGTTGTCATGTTACACTAACCTCCTAAACTCATATAAATTTAATTGAGAAATTTGGGTTACGCTTCGCTGCACCCAACCTACATTCTAACTTTATATTTAAAGATAAGATGGTCATTGCCGACGATCGTTTATCGCTATTCGTTATAAACTGTTCGCCGAAATGCCCATCCTATAGCCATTAGCAATTAGCCATTAGCAAGTAGCAATTAGCCATTAGCCATTACCAACCTTACTTAGTCTTGTCCAGATTTCGGGATTCTAACCAGATAGGAATTGCAATCCAAGCAATAACCAAAGCTAAGGCAAGTACAGCAAATTGAGCCGCCCAAGCTACTAATTTTTCTAAAGAGACAACTTGTCCTAAGAAAAATGCTAAACTTACCATCACAGATGCCCAACTTGCAGCACCCGCAAGATTGCATAGTGAAAATTTCCAAAAAGGCATTTCCGCAATTCCTGCTAAAGGGCTAGCAAAAATTCGCAGCAAGGCAATAAATCTACCAAAAAATACAGCTTTGACTGCATTTTGACTAAACTGTTCTTTCAAATCAAACAGTTGTTCTTCCCGAAAGCGGAAAAATTTACCTAACTTTAGCAACAATGGCCAACCGCCATATCTGCCAATAATATAGCCAAAATTTCCGCCCAAGGTAGCACCCGCGATCGCACTTAAAAGCACATACCAGTAATTTAGTTCCCCGCTACCAGCTAGAAACCCTCCAGCGATCGTAATTGTTTCCCCAGGAAGGGGAAATCCCAAATTTTCTAGCAAAATCCCCAGAAATACTGCCCAGTAGCCGTAGTCATGTGCAAATTTCTGGATAATTTCCAAAGATATAAACTCAAAAGACATCCGACACTGCCCTTCGTGAATTTTTGCAAAGCTTGATATTTCTTATCTTGGCTTGATTCGGACAATTCTGCAATCTTGGCTTGTGACATCAAACACATAGTTATTGTGATCTGTGGCAAAGCGGACGGTAGAATTCTGAGCGACGCTAAGAAGAGTAAAGAATTGTTGCGGTTGCATTCTACTAGAGTCAGGGTTTTATTCTCACATCTACTTTTCAGGCAGCGCGTAGGCGTAGCCCACTTTGGGCATCGCGCGTACAGAATGATGGAACTCCTAAAATTCTGAAACTTTTCTTAACATTATTCTGTCTATCACCAGGATAGCAAGTTCTACTTAATCACTTAGGATTACTAGGGTGACACCTATGGCTTTTCAAGGATTCGTGCAACACATCGTACTTCAGCCTCAAACTCGCCTCAATTTCCAAGAAGGCAATTTTCTCTACCAACAGTTGACGGCTATTCTACCTGAGCGTTATAAACTCTGGGTGATTGATATGGCTCATGTAGATTTTATTGATAGTTCTGGTTTGTGTGCCTTAGTTAGAGGTTTGAAGTTAGCCCGTAAGCAAGGGTGTCGCCTTGTTATTTGCAATCTTCCAGCTACCTCTAGGTTGATTTTTGATATTACTCAACTCGACCAGGCTTTTGAAATTTTTGACTCTTTCGATGATATTTCTTCACATCAAGCTGAGTTGCTAATTGCCTAATTTATAGGGGCTAGGGGCTAGGGGAAGAAGGGGGAGAAGGGAATAGAATCAATACAATCTTGGCGGTTATTATACCGCAGCAACTTGACACGCAACGGCAGAGGTAAGTAGATGAGTTGGAAAATACATAAGTATGTCATTGCGAGTGAAACGAAGCAATCGCAGGGGCGATCGCAACTTTACATTTTGTTACACAGCTAGATTTATTTGCGTCTACCTACTTAATTTGCGTATCATAAATAGGTGTATTTGTCAAGCAATACCAGTGACAGACAAATAAATCAGGGACTTGGATGCCTAGAGAGGCGATCGCAGGTGCAGCCGGAAACGGCCAAAGTCTATCAAAATAAATCTCTTTATCTCCAAACCCAAACTGCATCAGGTAAGTTGCAGGAGTTGCCGAAAGAGATTTTAACAACCGAAACGCCAACTCGTAAAGCTGCTGTCGCCAAACATCCGATAGGTGTATCGGCATGGAGTAATTCGGCTCAGCCGATAATTTATCCGCCTCTAAACCAATAACCTCGCCGTAAAGAGGGCCTTTAGCAGTTAATACCACTGGGAGCCAAAAATTACCAACTCCCGATCGCACGCCTAACTGTTGCTCGACGCGATCGCGCATAGCCGACACATCCCTACAAGCTCGATAGATCGCCTCACCGGGAAATACCAACGTATCGGGTACATCGAGGGTTAAAGGACAGATAACAGCCTCACCAGGTGCGATCGCAGCCAAGTTTAAATCCGAAATCAAACAGACATCAGCAACAGTTGGCGGAGAGCTCTTTGCGATCGCTACCTGAAAAGCCTCCACCATTTGCGCCGTAGGGGAAGCCGGCTCAAAATCCGCATCCACCACAATCAAAACTTTAGGCATTTCCAAAAGTTGGCATCTGAATCATGCCAGAATCGTCAGAACCTCCTATAGTCGGCAAATCCAAACCCTTAGCGCGGCGGTTTCTGACAGCCAGACGGTAACTTACACTCTGCAACTCAGCGTGTAATTGGCGATTTTCCCGTTGTAGCATTTCCACCTTTTCTTTCACTGGGCCAATGCGCTCAGCAAACTTTTGGCGGTAAACCCCAGGTAACTCCTGTACTACTTGTTCCAGCATCATCGAGCGATCGGTCAACTCTTGCACGGATTGGCGCAATTGGTAAACCTCAGCATCGCGCTCAGCAATTTGCTCTTGATAAAAACCTACCTGTTGCTCAACATCTTGCAGTTGTTCCCTCAGAGACTGCATTTGAGCTTGCTGGCGCTCAGAAGCCTCTGGAACCGGTGTAAACCCAGTATTTCCCTTTACCAGCCGGAAAAGTTCTTGAGACAACTGCTGAACCAATTGGTCGCGCATTTGCAACTCTTCATTCAGGCGAGATATTTCTGCTTGTAACTCTTGTGACGTTTGAACTTTAGCTTGGCTGACCATGACCATTAGCTCCCATATTTTTAGATATGTCTATTTAAAAATAGTCTCTCTACTACCACTGAGGCAAGTTTTGAGTTTTGAGTTTGGATTTGACAGGACTTACGCAAAACTACTCTCAGTAACGCCGCCATCCTGGCGGTTCTTTTACCGCCAAGATGGCGGCGTTACGCGATCGTGCTAATCCAGTTTAAATACCCCTTTATATTTTTCAGTCCGCGTAGGCGGACTTTGTTTGTGTAGAAGCGGTTTCAACCGCCAATTTCTCTCTATGAGACGGGGGTTGTAACCCCCAACGGGTTAAAGAGAATGGCGATCGCAACTCAAAAATCCCTTAAGCTGCTTCTTCCGCCGCTTCCACAGCAACTTCTTCCTCAACAGCAGCCGGTGCATCCTGCTTAATAGTAAGGTAGCGAATTACATCTTCGCTCAGACGCATCGCACGTTCCAAGATGGCGATCGCAGCACCGGGAGCGGTATAGTTCATCTGAATGTAGATACCATCGCGTTGCTTTTGGATTTCGTAGGCGAGGCGGCGTTTACCGCGATGCTGAGTTTCTAGATTCTGAGCCCCCTGATCGCGCAAAATAGTTTGATACT
This sequence comes from Kamptonema sp. UHCC 0994, assembly GCF_029167235.1. Classification (GTDB taxonomy): domain Bacteria; phylum Cyanobacteriota; class Cyanobacteriia; order Cyanobacteriales; family Microcoleaceae; genus Kamptonema. The sequence goes on from NZ_JARFTR010000143.1 coordinate 36,703, forward strand.
TCGCGATCGCGGCTTCTGTGAGTTCTTCTCCCAGATCCGGGCGCAGAATATACATTGTCTCGTAAATAAATGGCTTCATGCTAATAGTCTCCTTATGGACAGCAAGGCTTCTCTCGAAGCAAGGATTTATCATTTTACACCACTTATGAGCAATATCAAAACTAAAAAAAACAATTCTCTACCCCAAATTTCTCACACTTCCTGCCAGAGAACGGTTTGGACTTATATTTTACTAAGTGCGATCGCACTGATAATGCTCTTTCCCCTACTTTGGCTGCTGAGTACGGCTTTCAAATCTTCCACAGAAAACATCTTTCAGTTTCCTCCGCAACTTTTGCCAAAACAGCCAACACTACAAAACTTTGTCACAGTTTGGCAAACTAACCCTTTTGGTCGCTATCTTTTCAACAGTACCCTTGTTGCCGCACTCACAGTTAGCCTCAATCTCCTATTTTGTTCCCTAGCAGCTTATCCCTTAGCCAGATTAGATTTCCGGGGACGCGACCTAATTTTTACTGGGGTTGTCACTACTATTATGATCCCTTTTCAAATAGTAATGATTCCCCTTTATATTTTGACCGTAAATTTGGGTTTAAAAAATAGTTATTTAGGAGTGATTTTACCAGGTATCGCCTCAGCTTTTGGCATATTTTTATTAAGGCAAGCCTTTCTAGCAGTTCCCAAAGAATTAGAAGAAGCTGCCCGCATCGATGGCTGTTCAGAATTAGGGATTTGGTGGCACATTATGATTCCATCAATTAAACCAGCTTTAGTAACTTTAGCCATTTTTGTTTTTATTGGTTCTTGGAGCGACTTTCTCTGGCCATTGCTAGTTTTAGATAAACCTGAATATTACACTTTACCTTTAGGCGTAGCCACCTTAGCAGGTACTTTTTCCCTAAATTGGCGTTTAATAGCTGCTGGTTCTATCATTTCCATTGCCCCAGCAATTGCTTTATTTCTAATCCTACAAAAGTACATTGTACCCACAGATGTAGCCGCAGGTGTCAAAGGATAGAAATTGAAATGATATAGCAGTTGCTAAGTAGAAGGAAGAAGGAAGAAGGATTTACTTAATTGCTAACTACTAATCGCCAATTAAAAGCAGTACCTATCCAATTGAACACGCAAAAATATACGTAACGC
>NZ_JARFTR010000127.1 GCF_029167235.1 Kamptonema sp. UHCC 0994
GTAATTTACCGCCCAGAGGGCGGCGTTACGAGCTAATTTACAGACCGCTGCTAATTTTATATCCTTCCGCAATCGGCCCTAAAGCCAAAACTGGGAAGAAAGTTAGCGCACCTAAAATCAAAATTACTCCTGCTGTAACGCTAGTAAATAAAACCGTATCTGTTCTCAGAGTTCCAGTAGTTTCGGGTACTGGTTGTTTATTAGTCATGCTATCTGCTAACAACAACAGGGCGATAATTGGAATATAGCGACCTGCTAACAGGCTAAAACAGGCGCTCAAATTCCACCACAATCCTGTAGTTGCCGGTTGACTATCTGCTAAGCCTTCAAAACCCGAACCATTATTAGCAGCAGCAGAAGCATATTCATAAATTACTTGCGATATACCGTGAAATCCTGCATTGCTAATACCGCTCAGACTATCAGAAAAAGCGAGAGTAATAGCACCAGGAATTAAAATCGCAATCGGGTGAACTAGCAGCACAACGCTGGCTAAAACAATTTCACGTTTCTCAATTTTTCTACCTAAAAATTCAGGCGTTCTTCCCACCATCAAACCAGTGAGAAACACGCTCAAAATTAAATAGATAAATAGGTAAGCCGTTCCCGTCCCCTGTCCACCCCAAACAATTTGTAGGAATAAGTTAAACAGAGTAACAAAACCGCCTAAAGGCATCAAAGAATCGTGCATTCCGTTGACAGCGCCGCACATTGTCCCAGTAGTAGTTACAGCCCATAAAACAGTCTGTGCCCAGCCAAATCTAACTTCTTTGCCTTCTAAATTGGGGGCGGGCACGGGGGCACCGCCCGTACTGTCTAATAAACTATTGACTTGAGGATTACCTTGGTACTCGCCAAATGCTGCAATTCCAATTAGGAATATATAGATAATAAATACCATTCCAAAAATTAACCACCCCTGTTTTCTATTATTAGCAAAGATTCCGTAAGTATGAATCAGGGCGGCAGGAATAGAAACCATTGCTAGAGTTTCTAGCAGATTAGTAAAATTGTTGGGATTTTCAAACGGATGAGCAGAATTGATGGCAAAAAATCCTCCGCCATTCTCGCCTAGCTCCTTGATAATTTCAAAATGGGCAACTGGGCCTCTAGCAATTATTTGAGTTGCGCCTTCTAGGGTTGTTGCTGTTGCTGGCCCGGCGAGGGTTTCCGGTACACCAGCAATTATCAAAACTATTGCGCCGATGAGAGAAATAGGCAGTAATATTCTGGTGATTGACTGAATTAAATCGACGTAAAAATTGCCCAATTGTCTGCCAGTTAGTCCTCGGATAAAAGCAATCCCTACTGCCAAACCCGTAGCGGCTGAGGTAAACATTAAAAACCCCAGTGTTAACTGAGATAAATAACTAAAAGTTGTCTCACCTGAGTAATGCTGTTGGTCAGTATTAGTGAGGAATGAAATAGTAGTGTGCAGCGATGTATCCCAATTTGGCGCACTCAAATTGGTAGGATTCAGAGGTAATATTCCCTGAAGCGCGAAGATTAAATAAACAAAAATTCCCATCACAAGATTGCTATACAGCAAAGCACGGATATACTGCCAACCTGTCATTGAATCTTGGCCGATGCCGCCTGCGTTATAAATTACTTTCTCGAAGGGTGTAGCAATGGGGTCGAGAAATGTATTTTTTCCTAGGAATACCCGCGCCATATAGTTTCCGAAGAAAGGCGAGATAATTACTAAGATAATTAGCGTGAATGCAATCTGAATTAATCCTGGCAACATAGCTGTGTAAAAAGTCTTCGTTAGATTTATCGGCTGTTTCACTCGGTAATTGGCTTCTAAAAGAAGACCACAAAACCGGATGAGTTTTCTTTAATGTAAATTCTAGTTATCGAGGTAGGTTTTACAAGGCTCATAAATAACTGCGTTTGGATCGACAGCATGGTTTACCTTTAACGATCAATATACTGACTTAGAGTGGTTTTGATAATTAGCCTGAAGATATAAACTAGGGTTGGCCAGTTATAGCTATATTGCCTATATTTTGAGCTATAGAATAACGTTTAGACGGAAATCAAGAGCTATACTTGGAGATATAGATGTAGTCTAAACGCTAATTATTTAGCTTACAATAGACTGTGATAGTGGCACTTATGTACAACTAAACTCAGATGTTACATCGCTTATCAAGTATCAAAAAAACACTGGCAATTCACCAGCCGCATTTGAATTTACGCTGGCTAATTGTTAGCTTATTTATTATTGTCGCTGCGCTGGAGTTTGCAACGCCAGTCGAGTATGTATTCGGTTACTTATACACGGGGCCGATTTTATTAGCAAATTCCCGCTTTAGTCGGTTAGCTAAGTTACAAGTTGTGCTGATTGCGTGGGGGTTAACGCTGTTAAATTTGTTTGTGCCCCACAGATACCCGATACAGCTAGCGACGGTGGCTAATCGGCTGATCGCGGTGATGGCGCTGGGGGTGACTGGGTGGTTGAGCGATCGCAACCAGCAGTACCAAGAAGCGATCGCTCAAGCCAAGGCGGAATTGCAATCTCAACAGCGGTTAGCCAGTATGCGAGAGGATTTTGTCTCGACTTTAAGCCACGATCTGAAAACACCGGTGTTGGGTGCGATCGAAACTATCAAAGCTTTTCAGCAAGGGAAATTTGGCGCTGTTGCGCCTGCTGGGGAAAAAGTTCTGGAGACGATGGCGCGATCGCACCGCACAACTCTACAATTAGTAGAAACGCTTTTAGATGTCTATCGCAACGATAGCGAAGGATTAAATTTAGAAATTGCACCTGTTAATTTGGTTACTTTGGCAGAAGAGGTAATTACTGAACTAAGAGATTTATCAGCATCGCGGCGGGTGTATATTGATATTAGCTATGGAGCGTCAGATTTTCGCCGTGCTTTGTGGGTAAATGGGGATGTTCTGCAATTAGTTCGCGTCTTTTCTAATTTACTTACTAACGGGATTAATCATTCGCCTCGCGGCGGTAAAGTAGATATTGTAATGGAGTCTGATGCAGCTTATCAAGTTGTTAAAGTTATCGATATTGGAGCAGGAATTACTGATGGCGAATTGCCTTATTTATTCGAGCGTTTTTATCAAGGACACAGCCATCGCCAAGCCAAAGGTTCCGGGTTAGGACTATACTTATCTCGCCAAATTATTGAAGCTCATGGCGGTATAATTTGGGCAGAAAACAGATTACCTCACGGCGCTTTGTTTGGATTTCGACTACCCGCTATCCCACCTTATGAAACCTGCTCACACTCTACGAATTCTACTGGTTGAGGACGATGAATTATTTCGCCTGGGACTCCAGACGAGGTTGCAACAAGAGCAATGCTTGCAAGTGATTGCGGAGGCGGAAGATGGTGAAACAGCTGTAGAATTAACTCAGGAACATTTGCCAGATGTCGTTGTTCTTGACATTGGATTGCCGGGAATTGGAGGGATTGAAGCTTGCAGACAAATTAAGGAAAGACATCCAGAAATTCCCGTACTGGTGTTAACTTCTCATTCCCAAAAACCGCTAATTGAGCGGTTAATTGCAGCGGGAGCTCAGGGATATTGCTTAAAGGGAATTGCCGCAGAAACTTTAGTTTTGGCAATTCGTTCAGTAGCGGCGGGTGCTTCTTGGTGGGATAAGGCCGCAACTACGGAAATTAGGTCGTCAATTACTAGCAATGAGTCAAAATTCGTGCCTAAATCTGAATTAGAAAATCCGCTAACTAAGCGAGAACAAGAAATTTTGGCACTGGTAGCGGCGGGTAAAAGCAATCAAGAAATAGCTCAAATATTGTACATTGCTTCGGGGACGGTACGGGTTCACGTTCACGCGATTTTGCAAAAGTTGGAAGTGCGCGATCGCACTCAGGCGGCTGTTGTTGCTATTCAGAAAGGATTAGTGGCTGAAGAGCTCTTAGCAATTGAACCTTAACCATTTTACTAAAATGACGAAGTGCGAACAATGGATGAGGTTGGCGTTGCTACGATCGCGATCGCCTTAGAGTCCTAACACCAACGTGACTAAAGTTAAGCTCCGCAGATATAATTATCCTGCCAGTTTAAAAGTAAACTGTAAAATTATACAATTAAGAGAGACGAATAGGAAAAAAATATGCGGCGCTTATTTTCAGCTTTAGCAATGACAGGTTTCTTGTTGACAGGCTTACCTGCCATCAGCTTAGGGCAAGGGATGCCGGGATTCACCATCTTTGGCGGCCCAGAACGTCAAAACCAGTTGAACTTCCGCTTGGACTACGGCACAGTCGGAATGTGGGATCGCTACCGGCTGCGGATTCCAGCTAAAAAACTACCTTTAGCGATCGCACAATTAGCGATATCTTATCCCAACTACTACAAAGGTGAATTCGATACCAAAAACATCGAAGTCCGCATCAAGGGCAAAGCAGTCCCACTGCAAGAGGTACTCTGGAATAAAGAAAATAACTTGATTGAAATTTATCCCATCGAACCGATTCCAGCGGGTAACAACGTTGAGATCGTACTCTCCAATGTCAAAAATCCTACTAATGGCGGAATGTACAATTTTAACGCTCGCATTCGTACCCCTGGCGACGCACCTTTACTCCGTTACATTGGCACCTGGATTTTGAGCATTCAGTAGGCTCTAGAGAAAGGTAATAGGACTTACGAATTACCTGTAAAACTGCCGACGGTATTACAAACAATTATTTGTAAGTCCTACTCTTATTTGCGAAGAACCGAAGTGATAATTACAGTGATAGTAGCGCTGGCAATCAAACTGAAAGCAAGTTGTACAACCCACTGTGTAGCTTTCTGGTAGTTGTCAAACTTGTCATTCGATCTTTCAACATCAGTTGATAGTGTCTCAACCTTCGTCGAGAGATTATCTAGTTTTTCAAGAACATCTGTCAGCGTCGGCTCGGAGTTAGGATTAGTTGTCATAATAATTACCTAATATTAATCATACAATTATCTCATCATATCTGGTAACTCGGAAATGGTATAAATTAGAACTTTTCCATCATAACCATCAAAATCATAAGCGAACTCAACATTAATTAGAACCCAAATATATAAAATACAAATTTTACACTTGAAACTAACGCCATAATAGAGTAAAATCAAAGATTGTGACTTTTAACGCAATTTAAACAAGCTCGCCGGGAGGAATCGGGATGACACAGCAAACCTTACATGGAACCAGCCGCAAACGCAAAAGAACATCAGGTTTTCGCGCCAGAATGCGAACCAAAAACGGCCAAGCCGTAATCAGCGCCCGCCGCAAAAAAGGTCGTCACCGCTTAGCCGTCTAGACAGCAACTCCTCGCGAATGGCAACGCCTTACCAGAAACCGGGTTTCTCGTGCCAAACGCAGCTTAAATGTTGCCTTTTGTGAAACCAGGTTTCTGCCACCAACCCCGATGTTGCCCCCAGCCAACCGACTCCGGCGCGAACAAGAATTCAGCGCTGTTTACCGCAAAGGAATTCGCCGCAATTCCCGCCACCTGACATTAAGAGCTCTGCGGCACTCAAATAAAGCCGGCTCAGCTCAGCAGCAAACAGACTTGCAATCCTTGCCTGCAACCTGCATCGGCATTTCTATTAGCCTGAAAGTTAGCAAACGCTCAGTTGTCCGCAACCGGATTAAGCGACAGATTCGGGCCGCCCTGCGGCAGATGTTGCCCCGGCTCTCACCTGGGTGGAATCTAGTAATCGTAGTCCGGCCCACAGCCCAAGAGTGCAATTATGGTGAATTTCTGCAAGAATTAGAGCAGTTGTTGGTAGAAGCGGAGGTGCTAAATGGGAATTAAAGAGGAAGTCTTTTATGAAGGCGGGCCAGCGATCGCAGACTTGATTATCAACCTACTGTTAGGTATGACTGTCGTTGGCTTACCCCTAGCCGTAGGAGCCATAGTGCGATCGCTATGGCTGCGCTATCGGATCACCAACCGCCGAATATCAGTCACAGGCGGCTGGATGGGAGGCGATCGCACCGACATAGTTTACTCAGAAATTGTCAAAATAGTAAAAGTGCCACGCGGTTTCGGCAGCTACGGAGATATGGTAGTCACCCTCAAAAACGGTGGACGCTTAGAACTCCGGGCAATTCCTAGATTTCGAGAAATCTACGATTACATAAATGAAAAACTGTCTCCAGCAGCTCAAAAAGCCAGCCTCACGACCGCCAAGTAACAAATCTTGAGGTGGAAGCCTTAGTTTTAGGCTATAATAGGCTGCCTTCTGTCAGCTAAAAACCTACTAATCCCCACAGGATTGTAGCTACTTTAAATTAGAAAACTCAGAGCACTTAAGTTAAATCAAAGCTAATGGATTTTGGTATCTCGTTTCTCTCCAATAACCTAATGCTGCCGATCCTAGATTTTTTCTACGGGATCGTGCCTAGTTACGGTTTAGCGATCGTAGCTCTGACGCTTGTAATTCGCTTTGCCCTTTACCCGCTAAATGCAGGCTCCCTTCGCAATATGCGCCGCATGAAAGTAGCGCAGCCATTGATGAAAGAGCGAGTTGAGCAAATTCAGAAGCTCCATAAAGACAATCCTGCCAAACAGCAGGAAGAAATGAGCAAAGTATACAAAGAGTTTGGCAACCCCTTAGCTGGATGTTTCCCGCTATTGGTACAAATGCCAGTGCTATTTGCCTTATTTGCCACTTTGCGAGGTTCGCCTTTTTCTGATGTTAACTATACCGTTAACCTCCAAATCCTGCCCCAAGAACAGATCGAACGGGTACAACCGCAAGCTTTTGCAACTCCTCCTCAAAATATTTACATCGCCGATAGCGTTCACGCTCCAATTATCGGCTTACTTCCAGGGGGAGACAAACTTGGAGTTGGGGAAAAAACCCACCTAGAGTTTCAAACAGTTGAGGGTAAACCGCTAGCGGCTGTAGCAGCAGAATACGATCAAAATACACTTGCACCCCATTGGAAAGTAATCAAAGGGGAAGAGCGGGTACAAGTGGATGAACAAGGGAACATTACAGCTCTAGAACCCGGAGATGCAACGATTCAAGGCACGATCCCTGGTTTGGCAACAAACAAAGGATTTCTATTTATTGAAGCCCTCGGCCGTGTCGGTGCGATCGATCCAGATGGCAAGATTCACTGGGATATTCTGGTGATGATCCTAGGTTTTGGTATCAGTTTGTATGTCAACCAAACCCTTTCTGGACAAACTCAAGGGCCGAATGATAATCCCCAACAGGCGACAATTAACAAACTCACTCCCGTAATATTTTCTGGGATGTTTTTGTTCTTTCCCCTGCCAGCAGGTGTGTTGATGTATATGCTGATTGCTAACATCTTTCAAACCGTCCAGGCTTTCATTTTGTCACGGGAACCATTACCGGACAATCTACAGAAAATAGTAGACGAAGCTGAGGCGAAAACAAAGAAAGATAAGGGAGAAGATGCACTTCCTTTTGAGCCGGGACGTACTAAGAAGAAGGCTTAATACTAACCATGAGTGAGAATCAAATACAGCGCGGACAGAAATGGTTAGAAAAACTACTCAGCCTGTCCAAAATTACATCAAATGTCATCCCTAGCCATCAAGAAGATGGCTACTGGTTGACTATTGATGACAGCAGCCTAACACCAGCTCAAATTGAAATTCTAATTGGTTATGAGGGTTCGGCAATCGATGCAATTCAGTATCTATGCAACACCATTGTCAACATCTCTGAGGAGGAAGTTGAGCCAACTGGTTACACAATAGAACTAAATGGCTATAGATTGCATCGCCTCAAAGAATTGCAAGCGATCGCAGAAAAGGCAGCAGCACAAGTGCGGCAGACAGGAGAACAATTTGAGCTCAAATCTCTTTCTTCGGCAGAACGTCGTCAAGTTCACAGCCTTTTGAGTGAATGTGACGATTTAGAAACTTATAGCATAGGACAAGAGCCAGACCGTCGTTTAGTCGTGCGGCTGCGTTGAGTTAATTTGGGGTTTGAGATTTGAACGCGATCGCAAATCCCAAATCCTAAATCGCAAGAGGAAGGCGAGGTATTAAGGGCGAGGTATTAAGATGGATGCAATTTATATCCCCCATCTACTCAAAAAAACAGAGCAGAAAGAGGAAATTCAGTTTGAAGAGTTACTGCCGGATTTAGAAACTCTTACGCCTGTCAGGGGTTATTTACGAGTGACGCACCAAGGGACTTATCTTGATGTCAGGGCGAAGGCAGAAACAATTGTTACTCTCACCTGCGATCGATGTTTAAAACAATACAATCACCGTTTGGCAGTTAATACTTCGGAAATGATTTGGCTGGATGAAGCAGCAAATCCAATAGAGTCAAAAAGTGGAGAAATTGAAGTAGATCTAGAAGATTTGGTAGAAACTTTATCTCCTAACGGCTATTTTGAGGCGGGAGATTGGTTGTATCAGCAAATATGTCTGGAAATGCCACTAAGAAAGTTGTGTGACTCGAAGTGCCGGGGCATTCAACTAACAGATTCCGAGAAATCGCAACCTTTGTCTGATGCTCGATGGGCATCTTTGGAAGCTCTAAAAAAGCAATTACCTGGTTAACGGTTAACGGTTAACTGTTAACGGTTAACGGTTAACTGTTAACGGTTAACGGTTAACTGTTAATAACTGAAAGAAGTGGCATGACGGAAAGTTTCCAAAATCTAAAGGTTTACCAGTTGGCAGAGGAAATTGCTAACAAAATTTGGTTTATTGTTGAAAAATGGGATCGTTTTGCTCAAGATACTATTGGCAAGCAACTGGTCAGATCGGCTGACAGCATTGGTGCTAATATTGCTGAAGGAAATGGTCGTTACAATTATCAAGATAACCAACGATTTGTTAAAATTGCTAGAGGGTCACTCAATGAGACGAGGCATTGGTTAAGACTAGCTTGTGCGCGGCAACTTTTAACTCAAGAACAGATTAACCAATTGCGACCTTTACTAGATGAGCTATCCCCAAAGCTTAATGCGTACATCAATTCTCTTAGAAAATCAGTTAACAGTTAACAATTAACAGTTAACAGTTAACAGTTAACAAATAACAATTAGCAATGTCCACTTTTAGTAACGAGTTTGAACTGCTACTGCGATCGCGCTATCCTGTAATTTACATTCCCACGCGGGAGGAAGAACGGGCAGAAGTTGCGATCGCGCATTCTGCTAAAAATCTGGGAAATCGAGCCGTTTATATCTGGGATTTTGTCGATGGCTACCAAGGCAATCCCAACGATCTCGGCTTTGGTAAACGCAATCCCCTACAAGCTTTGGAATTTCTGGAAAAGTTGCCCGCCTCGGCTCCAGGAATCTTCATTTTACGGGACTTCCAACGATTTTTAGAAGATATTTCGATTTCCCGCAAGCTTCGCAATCTCGCCAGATCCCTGAAATCTCAACCTAAGAATATTGTCATTATTTCTGCTCAGATTGCTATTCCCGATGACCTGGGCGAATTATTGACAGTTTTAGAGTTTGCGCTGCCAACGGCTGCGGAAATCAAAATTGAGGTAGAACGGCTGTTAATGGCTACTGGACAGCCTGTAGAAGGGCGCTTGTTGGATGAAATGGTGCGTTCATGCCAAGGACTTTCTATCGAAAGGATTCGGCGGGTGTTAGCTAAGGCGATCGCTACTCGTGGCGAACTTCAACCCGATGACGTAGAATTAATCTTAGAAGAAAAGCGCCAAACTATCCGCCAAACTCAGATTTTAGATTTCTACTCAGCCCGTGAAAATATTTCAGACATCGGCGGTTTAGATAATCTTAAAGAATGGTTACTGCGACGCGGAGGTGCTTTTTCGGAAAAAGCCAGACAGTATGGCTTACCCCATCCGAGAGGATTACTGTTAGTAGGTATTCAGGGAACGGGCAAATCTTTAACTGCAAAAGCGATCGCTCACCATTGGCATTTACCTCTATTACGATTGGATGTTGGCAGACTATTTGCGGGATTAGTCGGCGAGTCGGAATCTCGCACTAGGCAAATGATTCAGTTAGCAGAAGCACTTGCACCCTGCGTACTTTGGATTGACGAAATTGACAAAGCTTTTGCTGGTTTTGATAGTAAAGGAGATGCAGGTACAACTAGCAGGGTGTTCGGGACTTTTATTACTTGGTTGGCTGAAAAAACTTCCCCCGTTTTTGTTGTAGCTACTGCTAATAATATTCAGTCTTTACCGCCAGAAATGCTCAGAAAAGGTCGATTTGATGAGATATTTTTCGTGGGTTTGCCGAATCAAGAAGAGCGACGTGCTATTTTTGAAGTGCATTTATCTAGGCTGAGGCCACAGAGTTTAAAAAACTATGATTTAGAGCGCTTGGCTTATGAAACTCCCGATTTTTCAGGGGCGGAAATCGAGCAAACTTTGATTGAAGCAATGCACATTGGTTTTAGTCAAAATCGTGATTTCGCGACGGATGATGTTTTAGAAGCTGCTAGTCAGATGGTTCCTTTAGCTAGAACCGCGCAAGAACAAATCCAATTTCTGCAAGATTGGGCCGCAGCGGGTAAAGCTAGATTAGCTTCGAGATATGGGGGTTTAAGCCGTAGGATTCAGGGATGATAGAGGCAAGTATCAACAATGACCTTACCTAACCGTTTTGAATTTCCTATTTATTGCTAAAGCACAGTATCTTTTCAGTCGTACCACTCAACCAGGAAAAGGAGGAGATAAATAGTAAAACCAGGATGCTGAAATTAACCACATCCAACAATTAATTCCAGGAAGCATGAAAGCATATTAAAAAAACCTTCTACTATGTTAATAATACTGCTCACGAGGTTAAAAATCACTATACATCCATCGAAAAAATTCATTCCTTCTGGTGTGTGTTGGATATCTATGGTATCTATAGGTTCCCAGTTTTGACATAAGCAAACTTCAGCAATTAGGAATTGACTAAATTGTAACGAAAGAGACAGAAGCATATTTTTGAATGAGTTTCGATAAGTTTTTATTAATTCTACTTCCACATTTCTGCTCAGATTGCTATTCCCGATCGCTGGAGAAAAGCCTGAATAATTTTAGAGCCTATCCCGCCAACAGCTTTCTATCAAAAGGATTGGGGGAGTTTTGCCCTCGATCCGATCCCCACTCCTAGCAAACTTCAACCCAATGATGTAAAATTAAGCTTAGAAGAAAAACGCCCAACCATCCAACCAACTAAAATTAAAACATCATTAACCACTAACAACCAACAACTAACAACTAACCACTAACAGTTTTATGAGTTTATCTGGTTTATTCAAATTTATTGTAGGTTTTCTGTTAGCAATTGTGCTTCTGACTGGTGCGAGTGTGGCGGCTGCACTTTATTTTGCTGCTAAACTAAGCGCCTTACCTGAAAGACCAACATTCCCCAATGAGGTGAAAACTTCCCAGACTGCGATCGCCAAGCCAAAGTTAACAGCAGCGTCGAACCCAGAACCAGCCTCTAGCGATACCCCCTCACCGAAGCCGCTGGAACCAGGCGCTTACCGCGCGATCGTGACTCAGCCTATTGGGTTAATTTTGCGGGATAGTCCGACACGGGACTCGAACCGGATTGGGGGTATTGCTTATAAGGAAAAGGTAGTAGTTTTGGAAGATACGCCGGATAAACAGTGGCAACGGGTACGCATCGAACAGGAAGATCGCGAAGGTTGGGTAAAAGGCGGCAATACTGAGAAAACTGAGGAATAATCGGGAGTTTTGAATTACCGACTGCAAGCGATCGCACATCAATTACATACACAATTAAAGATAAAAGTCAATCAAATAAATTTTTCTCCGATCTTGACAACTTCGGAAATGCTATGTAGTATAAAACCACTACATTATCGGGATTTACGCACAATCGCAGTGCTGATTCTATTCCCTTCTTTCCTTCTTTCCTGAGCATCCCCCTAGCCCCTAGCCTAAGCGCCCCTAACCGCCTTGGCGGTTGCTATATATGAACAACTCTCGGTTAGTTAAAATTAGCAAATATCTCAGTAAACATCTTCGGCACACACCAGATTGCCTCGGTATTGAACTAGCTCCTGGCGGCTGGGTTGCTATCGATGAACTCCTAGCTGCAAGCAATGCTCAAAAATTCCCTATTGAACTGGCAGAACTTAAACAAGTAGTCGCACAAAATGACAAACAACGGTTCTCTTTTGACTCCACAGGTACTCTAATTCGCGCTAACCAAGGACATAGTGTAAAGATCGATTTAAAATTAGATCCTGCTGTTCCTCCTGATATTTTGTATCACGGAACTGGAAAAGGTGCAGTCGAGTCTATCCTCAACAGTGGAATTTGTAAAATGTCGCGAAACCACGTTCACCTATCTGCTAGTATAGAAATAGCGCACAAAGTTGGGGCAAGGCACGGTTTACCAGTCGTTTTCATTATAGCTACCGAAGCAATGTACGATCGAGGTTATACATTTTACTGTTCAGAAAATGGAGTTTGGCTAGTCGAGTGCGTTCCGCCTGAATATCTAAAACTAAGTAGTCAGATATAAATAAATGTAGCCCTTTCATTGCGAGCGAAAAGTAGTGAAGCGAAGCAATCACAAGGCTTTGAGATTGCCTCACCTCGCTCGCAATGACATTGTTTATTTTTGTCCAGCTATTTAACCTGAGTGAAAATTAAATTTTTTAAATTTAGTACCGAGGATTGGAAATAATGGGTTCAGGATACTTTAGCGATCGCCAAGACAATTCTCTCCAAAATCACCCCCAAAGTAGAGGACTATTGGGAGCCGGTTGGCGACCTTTATATAGAGAATTTAACTTGAGTTACCTGTTGCATTTAGCAACTAACGATCCCTTAGAACTTACTCAGAAAACTCTTGATATAGCCAGTGACATCGCCGATGCTATGGGTCGGGTTCAATATAGCTGGTTTGCAAATATTTTAAATGTATTTTCAGAAAATACGCGCTATGAAATTGACGAATTCTGGAACTATATCACCCCGCAACCATTAGGGCCAGATTATCGATATAAAGACATTTTGAGTACAGAAATTCCTGTGACTCAATTAGTCAGCCGCGATAGTATTCCCATTGACTACGTTCTCAATAAATTGCAGGAAATTACAATTTTCAAGGTTCTGGCTTTGTTGGGTAAGCCAGATATCATTACTCAGTGCTTTATGGAGCGGCATTTTTATTACCCCACAGAGCGGTTTGTGAGTTGGGATCGTTTGGAAATTTTAGGCACTGTTTATGCTTTTTGGCCCCAGCGTTCCTGCTGGCTGCAAATAGATGACTACGATCGCGGACGTAGACGCTATACTTTGATGTCTAAAGATATCGCGCCGATGGTAAATAAAGCTACTTACAATCTGGCCGTGATCCTCAGTGGTTACAAAAGCCGCGTTGGACAAGTTCAGAGTCAATATCCAATTCGGACATTTCCCCCTGATATCCAAAATTTTACCGACACAGTGCAGCAGGCAATTCTCGATCGCAGTCAGTTGGCCGTACTCGTCAGCGGAGAACCGGGGACTGGCAAAACTGCCTGGACGCAAGCCGTAGCTAAGGAAATTTTAATGCCTTTGGGGTATGTAATTTTTATTTTGGATCACGATGCTGTAGAAAATTTCGTACCACCTAGCTATTTGGAGCGAATTTGTATTATTATTAATGAAGCTGATAATTTGGCACAAAATCGTGCCAGCGAGGCAGCTCAGCGCAATAGCAAAACTGAACACATTCTGAGTTTACTCGACGGAACCTTGTATCAGAGTGTCATTGATGAAGATGGCATTCAAGTTCAGCAAAAACTTGTAGTTTTGATGACGTGCAACACGACTGAAAGACTAGATCCAGCAGTTTTACGGAAGGGAAGGGTCGATTTTACCAGTGAATTTACGTACAAATTTGTCTGAGTAGCGATCGCCATTCTCCCAGTAAATTTACTGAACTTTTGCGAACCCCTGATTTTCCAGTTTTGAGTCTGAGTTCAGGATCTCAGTAAATACCGACGCGCAAAAATATCAGGTTGCATCTAGGCGGTTTTCTCAGATCGGACTGCAAACAAGCACTGAACGGGAAAATCTGCCGACCTGTTTTGCTGCTTATTTTCAACAATCTATTTTTGGTTGGCTTTAGTTCTACTTAATTCACCGGAAAAGCGATCGCGGACTCTGTAACTGCTCAAAGGCGATTGAGTTCGCTTTCGGAATTTCAATGGCGAAAACGATGGCGATCGCGATTTCACTCGCGTCTCAGAGATAAATCAGACCAATACCCATAGACAAGCTCGTGTCCGAGATGCTATTAATGAGGGGTTAGACCCCTTACAAGTTAAACCCATCAACTCAGCAATAAGAGAAAACAGGGGTGTCTCGATCAACATCCCAGATGATTTTTAAACATGACCGACAAGGAGGGCATCCCAAAAGTGCATACAAACCAAGTTCAACCGACAATTCCGGTATTGGCAAATTACACCAATGGGAAAGCCCTCACTGCTAATCAACCTCCAGAGATGGCCGTGTGTGAGAGTGAAGACAGATTTCGCCGATTTGTAGAATACATACCCGCAGCCGTCGCTATGGTTGATCGTGAAATGCGCTATCTAGCCGTTTCTCGGCGGTGGCAAAAAGATTACGGCAACAGCAGCTATGATGCGATCGGCAGCTCTCACTCCGAACTCTTCCCCAACCTCCCCGATACTTGGTGGCAAAACTCCGAAGCTTGTCTAGCTGGAATCCTCCCAGAGTACGAATTAGAAACCTTCATCATACCCAACGGCAAAATTGAATGGGTGAAATGGGTATTTCAACCTTGGTACAGCAGCGACGGCGCGATCGGCGGCCTCATACTCTTCACCGAAATTATCACCGAGAGCAAGCACCTAGAAGAAGCACTACAACTAACTCAATTTGCGATGGATCGCGCCGCCGATGCCGTCCTTTGGATGACCTCAAACGGACAACTGTGCTACGTCAACGAAGCCGCCTGCCATTCCTTACAATACTCGCGTTCAGAACTGCTAAGGCTCAGCATTCACGACATTGACCCCGAATTGTCAGCAGAAGCATGGCCAAACCATTGGAATTTAGTCAAACAGCAAGGTTCCTTCACCTTTGAATCCCGCCGCGAAACCAAACGGGGTCGCAGTTTCCCCGTAGAAGTAACGGTCAATTACTTAGAATTCAACGGTATTGAGTACCACTGCGCCTTTGCCCGCGATATCACCGAGCGCAAAGCCGCACAAGCAGCACTTTTAGATGCTAAAGGGCAACTCCAAGCAGTATTAGATGCTGTACCCGGATTAGTTTCTTGGGTAAGTTCCGATTTACGATACTTGGGCGTGAACAAACATTTAGCTGCCGCTTACAAATTATCAGCTCATACTTTTGTTGGACAAAAAGTAGGCTTTTTAGAGACCAGCCCTAGATTTAATGATTTAGTTTACGAATTTTTTGCTAGCCCCGATTGGGCTAGTTCTAAAGAAGTAACAACTACCGTTAAAGGAGAGTCTCGGACTTATTTGATCGTAGCTCAAAAGTACCATCAAGGTAGGGCTGCGGTGTTTGTTGGGCTAGAAATTACAGAGCGCAAAAGAATGGAAGCTGCACTGCGCCGTTCTGAAGAAAAGTATCGCGCTTTGACTAGAAATTTCCCTAATGGTGCGGTAATTTTATTTGATTCTGACCTCCGCTTTACCCTTGCTGAAGGGACGGAATTAGAAAAAATTGGTCTTTCTCAAGAGTTAATGGAAGGCAGAACTCTTTATGAAGTTTTTCCTCCAGAAGTTTGCGAACAAGTCGAGCCTCAATATCGAGCCGCATTGGCAGGACAGCCCACAGTTTCAGAAATGACTGTGGCTAATCAGATATATTTAGCTCATACCTTACCCTTGATTAACGAACACGGAGAAGTGTTTGCAGGGATGACGATGACACAAAATATTACTGAACGCAAACAGGTACTTTTAGCTTTGCAGGAATCGGAAGAGCGTTTTCGACAACAAGCGATGGAGTTAGAACAGACACTTTCAGCATTGCAACGCACTCAAACTCAATTAATTCAGACAGAAAAAATGTCTTCTCTGGGGCAGTTAGTGGCAGGTGTAGCTCATGAAATTAATAATCCTGTGAATTTCATTTCTGGCAATCTTACTCACGCGAGTCACTATACTCAAGATTTGATCAGGTTGGTAGAACTTTACGATCGACAGTATCCAAATCCGGTGGAGAATATTGAGGCAGAAAAAGAAGAAATGGGTTTAAATTTCTTGAAAAAAGATTTGCCCAAACTGCTAGATTCGATGAAACTAGGATCGGAAAGGATTCGAGATGTAGTGAGAAGTCTGCGCCATTTCTCCCGTTTGGATGAAGCTGATATGAAGCCAGTAGATATTCACGAAGGTTTAGATAGTACGCTGCTCATTTTACAAAATCGACTCCAAGCTAAAGCAGGAAGACCGGGAATTTCTCTGATTAAGGAGTATGGTAATTTGCCGCGTATTGAATGTTATGCAGGACAACTAAATCAGGTGTTTATGCACCTGTTGACTAATGCTATTGATGCCTTGGAAGAGGGTTTTACTGTTAATGCTATAGGACGCGGAAAAGAAGGCTCACCTTTAAGCCATATAATTGAGATTCGCACTCAAGTTATGGAGGGTGAGGCGGTGGAGATCGCAATTAAGGATAATGGCCCTGGTATGACGGAGGAAGTTCGCCGCTGCATTTTTGACCCTTTGTTTACTACTAAAACTACTGGGAAAGGAACTGGTTTGGGTCTATCTATTTCTCATCATTTGGTGGTTGAGAAACATGGTGGGGAGTTGCAGTGTTTCTCTGAACCTGGACAGGGGACGGAATTTGTGATTAAAATTCCGATTAAATAAAGGGTTACTGAAGCCTGGTTAAGGTTTTGAGAGTTCTATTTTTATTTTACTCTCCCCGTAGTGGCAAAAGAGGGCTAGAGTGACAGAAGAGGGATATACTCAAACAAGGTTAAACTGTACCAGCCAAAATGCTTCCTAATCAGATATAGTCCTAAATATCTCCCTATAGCCATTCTGAGGAGAACCTCTGTGAGAATTCCTTTAGAGCGAAAATCCGCTAAAGCTGTTTATTTGCAAATACGCGATCGCATTTCGCGCCTGATCGAATCAGGAGCCTTACAACCTGGAGAGAAACTCCCCTCAATTCGCTCTCTAGCCTTGAATGCAGGAGTCAACAAATTAACTGTAATTGAAGCCTATAGCGTCTTAGAAGCAGATGGACTGATTCACGCACGGCCAGGTGCCGGCTATTATGTCAGCAGTCCTGAAATTGCTTGTAGTAAATCGGCTTCAAACTTTGCTCCACCCCAAGATGTAATAGTTTCTGAGCGAGAAGGTGGTGGATTTTTTAATATTTATATGGGTGGGATCGAAGCGCGGCAACACTTAGGAACGATCGATTTTAGTAGCGGTTTTCCCCTCGAATCTAGATCGGAAGATTTGCAGCGAATTGCTAGGCGAGCGGTGAAACAAATCGGCACAACCCTATTTAACTATGATTTACCCCAAGGACAATTAACGCTCAGACAACAAATTAGCAGGATGTTAGTACAGCGGGGATTAGAAGTAACTCCCGACAATTTAATCGTCACAAATGGTTCTAAACAAGGACTATCTTTAGCTATTCACCACTACGTGCAGCCAGGAGATTGGGTAATAGTAGAAAGTCCTACCTATCACGGAATGCTAGCAGTTTTATCTCATAGAGGAGCTAGGGTAATTGGCATTCCGATGACAGCGGAAGGCATGAATTTAGAATTGTTGGAAAAATACCTCTATACTCACCATCCCAAGCTAATTTACACAGTTTCAACCCTACACAATCCCACAGGTGTAACCACGTCGCAATCCCACCGCCAGCAATTGCTACGGCTGGCAGAAATGTATAACTGTCAAATTCTCGAAGATAACGCCTATGAAGGATTAAATTTTGACCCCGTACCCGCACCAATTAAGGCATTAGATAGACGGGATTGTGTGACTTACATCGGCACTTTTTCCAAAACTCTAATGCCGGGGATTAGAGTTGGTTATATGGTAGTTACTGGTAAAAATTATCAGCCATTAGTTGAAGGTAAATTGCTCCATGACTTGCACGTTTCTACTATTTCTCAAGCAATTGTTAGCGAATATTTAGCCTCTGGACATTATCGCCGCCACTTGACTCATTTACAAGGTCAACTACTCCAAAATCGGAATGGGATGCTAAGTGCTTTGGAGCGTTATTTTCCGACTTCTGCTTCTTGGACTGTTCCTAACGGTGGTTTGTTTCTTTGGGTGCATTTACCATCTGGTTTGTCGATGCAATCAATTTATCAGCAGGCTTTATCCAGAAAGGTTCTTATCGGTGACGGAACGCTATTTTTTCCTGGTCAGCAGGGGTATTCTGCTTTACGTTTGAATTATTCTCATAGTCCAGAAGAAACTGAGCGGGGGATTTCAGTTTTAGGTGAAATAATTAAAGATCGTTTGGACTGAATTTTTGATGGTTGTTGGCTAAATTCTGCACTTTTGTGAGTTTTCATCAACGATCTGAATGTGAAACAAATTATATCACGATCTGATCTGCCGTTACCATTACCGCTGCCAGCAAAATTTATGCACGGGCGATCGCTATTCCTCAATGAACCTGCGTCAAAAGGTTGAATCGATCGCTATCAATACGACCAGATTGATACAAAATTTGTGCTATTTCCAAAAGTGTTAAAACCGCATGAGCCTGATATCCATTCTCGTGCAATCTATCTTTCACACCCTGTCCGTGATCGATAAATACTACAATATCTTCCACATCCAAACCAGCAGACTTTAACTTAGCAGCACCTTCCATCGCACTCTTACCAGAAATCAGAATGTCATCCACTACCACAATCATTTCTCCCGCCTGAAAATGCCCCTCAATTAACCTCCCCGCACCGTAAGCTTTCACTTCCTTACGCGGGAAAATCATCGGTCGTTCCATTCGCAAAGCTAAACCCGTTGCTGTTGGTAAAGAACCATAAGGTATCCCTGCAATCCGGTCAAATTTAAGGTCTTTCAGAATGTCCGCGTAAGCACTGACAATTAAATGGAAAATTTGGGGAATTGAGATAATTGGTCGCAAATCGATATAATAGGGAAATACTACTCCCGATGCTTGCACGTGGTCGCCAAAAGTAATGCAGCCGATGTCATAAAGTTGTAATATCAAATCGCGATGAGGTTCAGGTTGTAAAAAACACACATCTGGAAGCCATAAGTCACAAGTAGGACTGCCTTCTAATACCCGAATACGCTGTTCATTAATAGCATTTCGCAACTCATTAATTGCCTTGCCATTATCTTCTTTTGCTAATAAATTTGGTGGGACTGGTAATAGCAATCCTTCGCCATTTTTACTCAAACCAGCCGCAAGAATTTGGGTAAGTTCGTCCTCTTCTGCAAGGTCATTTTCTTCTGCTATGTCTCCGTGAATTAAAATTAACCTTTCAGGAGCTGCTTTGCGGATACGAGCTAACATATCTGCCATTACGCCTACTTCTAAACCCAGTTGATCTAGAGTTCCCCAACTTTGAGCTGCTTGTACCAATTCTAAGTAAAGAGGATGTTCTGCCGTCGGATATTCTTGCAAAGTAGCGGCAGAAGGATTAGCCGTTGCACACAGTATAAAAACTGCTTTGCCGGGGTATACTAAAAAAGGAGTTACTTGGTCAAGTCCGGCATAAGGAGACAAAGTAACAGCATCTACTTGCCAGTCTTCAAAGGCGGTACGAGCAAAGGCGGTGCTAGTATTTAAATCGCCATATTTTGCATCTAAAATTACTGGAATATGAGCAGGAATACTTTTTAAAGTTTGTTGCAACAGTTCTAAGCCGGGAGTACCTAGAGCTTGGTAAAATCCTAAACTGAGTTTATAAGCGCAGACAAAATCTGCTGTTTTTGCAATGACAAACTGTAGGTAATCTCTCAAATTAGCGATAGAGATTTTAGTTTTATCGGTCGCAGGTGAATCAGTAGAAAAATTTTCTGGGTCGGGGTCAAGTGCTACATAGAGCAAACTTTGATTGCGATCGATTGCAGTCAGCAATTTATCAAAGAAATTAGGTTGAATGTTCATTGGTAAAAAAAATACTAATACATTATCTCTGCGGTTTTCGCTCAAGATAATGTATTAGTATCATAAAATCTAACATTTAGGAGAGGTTGGCGCGACCGATTTGCTTCCAGCCCTCAATTCCTCCCCAGCTTCGCGCCATTTCAGCTTTAAACCAAAGACAGCGATTTCAACTCAGGAGCAACATATTGCAAAAATAAATCTATAGTTTCCGCCTTCAGCCAGCCTTTGTGAACCGCCATTTCCCCAAAGCGCTTACCTGTTTTCCGCTGCTCAATCAAAAGCGTACTAATTTGATCGTCATCTAATAGTGCAGCGGATTTAAGATATTGACCCAAAGGTTTTTTCTCTTCTGTTGTCGCTAAATTTGGCAAACGATCGGCCAAAAAATCAATAGTTTCAGGCTTGAGCCAACCGCGCTGAGCTAGAATTTCTCCAAATCGCAGGTGGTAATTATTCTCTGCTTGTTCTTGCAGCACCGCTGCTACTTGCTCAGAGGAAATTAAGCCTGCTTCTTGCAAAATTTGACCGATGGGTTTTGAGTTTTTTTGCTTAGCTAGTTGGGCTTCAGCAATGAGGCAAGCTTCAGTTATTTGAGTGTTAGGTTCAGCAACATTTTCGGAATCGGCGGCAACAAACTCAGAAGAATTGACAAAAGGAGTTTTATAGATGTTGAACTTTTGCTGAAAAATTAGCCAGAAAAAAGGTAAACCCTCTAGTAAATATCTTTTCCACAGGCGTTGAGGCTCCGACAGCAGCCGATAAAACCATTCCAAGCCAACTTCACTCATCCATTTTGGTGCGCGATTGCGGCAGCCAGCCTCAAAATCAATTGTTGCACCAATTCCCAAGAACACTTTAATGTTCTTTAGCTTTTCTTTATATTGGTGAATCCATATCTCTTGCTTCGGCGAGCCCACTCCAATTGCTAAAATTGTAGCCCCTGACTGATTGATTAAATCTACAATTCTGTGGCATTCTTCTACATTATTTTCAAATCCAAAAGAAGGAGAATGACAGGCAATTACTATATTTCGCCCTACCTTGGTATTGATTTGTAACATTGCTTTTTCTGCTACACCCTCAGCCGCCCCAAGCAGAAAAATCTTTACATTTTTGTCATCTTTATAATGGTTATAAAAGGCTGGGAAAAAATCAGATCCAGATAGTTTTTCTTTAAGGGGATTGCCTAAAAATTTTGAGGCGTACATGATGATTTTGCTGTCACACACCCGGTAATTAGCCTCTTGATAAGCTTGATAAAATGCTCTATCTTTTTGCAGCTTCATCAAGTGGTCTACATTAGTGGTAAATACAACTCCACCTTCACGACTTAGGCGACGAAGCAACTCGGCTGCTGATAAATTGTGAATTGAGACATTAAGTACGTTAATCATTTTCATGGCGATACACCCCTTTCTGGTTAAGTTAACCCACTTCTTTAAGTGAAAATACGGATGGGACTGATGAATGACTTGTGTTTTGGATTTATGATTCTAAGTATATTCCCAGTTACTGGTGTTTGTCTGCGGTAAATACGGTGATTGTGTGAAGTTTCTATGAAGTTAGGGCGAGAAAACTGTAAAGTTTGCGTAAAGTTTGCGTAACAGACCGGACTATTGGGGAAAAAATCTAAAGAATGTACTTACGTATTGCTGCTGCTACCAAAGTCTAAGTAAAAATACTCAAAAAACGTAGATATTCACGACAGCCTGCATTTGAGCCTCTCATGGCTCAAGAATAGAACTTAAAAATTTCCTCAATTATGTCAGTGATAAATCTTGTCGCAAGCTGGTGATGTCAATCACTCAACATTAGGAAAAAACCGTTGATAGTGAGATAATTAAAGAATCAACATCACTTCAGAGGTAGATTGCCATGCTAGGAAATGCCCTTTTTTGCTATTTAATGATTGCCCTGGCAGTTTTTAGTGTTTGGCTGGAAGCTTTTTGGGCCGATGCTACAACCCCCAAAACTCACTGCATATCTTGGGCAGCGTTAATGTTAGCTCCTCTTTTCTGGCCAATAGTTTTACCTCTGTCCAATTTTGAGATAGTTACAAAGCTGAGCTCAACAATTCCCGATCGCTACAATCCGTAAATAAATCATAAAGCAGAGTTGCTAATTAGCAATTACAAACTTTTAATTGCAGGTGGTGTCTTGAAGGTTGTACCTGAGATAGTCGTGGATGCGATCGCACGTTCGCTCTACCAATTCCCCCACGCGATCGTTCATCTCGCCACTTTTGACAGCAAATCCTGCCATCTCTTCAACGCGCCAAAGTTTCACACTTCCGTCCCAACTGCCCGATGCGAGTATTTTCCCATCTGAGCTCCAACTTAGGCCATAGACGCGATCGCGATGCCCTGAGAGAGTTTTCAATAAGCGACCGTCCAAACTCCAAAGTTTCACTGTATTGTCAAAACTCGACGAGGCTAAAAATCTCCCGTTTGGGCTAAAACTTACTCTTGAAACTTTATTGCTGTGATCCTCTAGAGTTCTCAATAAGCGACCGTCCAAAGTCAAAATTTTTACTGTATTATCGTCAGAAGCTAAGGCAATAGTACGACCATCGGGGCTGAATGTCACCCAATTAACCTCGCCGCCGCCTTCTGCGATCGTCCGCAGCAATTTCCCATTTTTGCTCCAGAGTTTCACTGTCCTGTCAGCACTAGCACTTGCAATAACTTGACCGTCGGGACTGAAACAAACGCTGTACACCCAACCACTGTGGCCTGCGATCGTCCGCAACAAATCACCATTTTTATTCCAAAGTTTCACCGTTTTATCAGCACTAGCAGTTGCAATTATCAGTCCATCAGGACTAAAACTCGCGTCGAACACTTCATCGTTGTGAGCTTTCCAACTTCGGATCAACTTACCCCCAAAACTCCAAAGTTTCACGGTTTTATCCTTACTTGCTGAGGCAATTGTAGAGCCATCTGGCGAGAAACTTACGCTATAAACCCATTCCTGATGCCCCTTAAGGAAGAGGGGAATAATTGAACCTCCTAAATAATTAAATGCTTCTTCCGTCTTCCGTCTTCCGTCTTCCGTCTTCCTTCTTCCTTCTTCCTTCAAATTCCAAAGTTTTACCATTTTATCCCGGCTGGCCGACGCAACTACATTACTATTAGGACTAAAACTCACGCCGTAGACCAACTGTTCGCGATCCTTTGGAGCTTTGACCTCTAGATTTTTCAATAGCCAAATATCAGGTCTCCAAAGTTTCACCGTGCTGTCTGCACTAGCAGTTGCAATAGTTTGACCATCAGGACTAAAACTTAGGCCATAAATTATAGCTCTGTGACCTTTTAATGTTGTTAACAGGCTACCATCAAGACTCCAAATTTTCACAGTGTTATCTTCACTGGCCGTTGCTAATATCTGACCATTGGGGCTAAAATTCAAGCTTCTAATGCCGCGTTCGTGGCCTTCCCATGTTCTTAAAAGACTTCCATTCGTGCTCCAAATTTTTACAAGTTTGTCAGCACCAACGGTAGCAAGAATATCACCATTAGGGGAGAAGCTTACACTTGTAACATCGGTATTTTGCCCCTTGAGATTTTTGAGAAAAGTAGATTTTTTACCCCCTTCGCCATCAATACTCCAAAGTTTCACGGTGTTGTCAAAACTAGCGCTAGCAAGCATTTTACCGTCGCTACTCCAACTCAAACTCGTAACGCCGCTGCTATGTCCTTTAAGCGTAATGGGAAGATGGAGAGGGGAGGATGGTGTGAGATTCCAGAGTTTTATAGTATTGTCTTTACTTGCCGAAGCGAGAATAGTACCTTGAGGGTTGAAAGCGATACTGAAAACACTTTCATTATGCCCGGAAAAAGTTTGAAGTAATTTGCCATCAATACTCCAAAGTTTCACCGTTTTGTCTTTACTGCTAGTGGCGATTTTCCGACCATCAGGACTAAAACTCACGGCATAAATGCGATCGCTGTGTCCTTCCAGATTTTGAATCAACTCGCCGTGAATACTCCAAAGTTTGACAATTTTATCATCACCAACAGTAGCAATAGTTTTTCCATCCGGGCTAAAACTCACATCCCAAACCCAACCTTTATGTCCTTCTAATCTATTGTACTCCTGCACTTCCGATAGTGGCCCTTGTAAATTGCGAATCACTTCTTTTTTCAGTTGCTTTGTTCCTCCTAATAACTGCAATTTTCTAGCCGCCCGCAGACTATTTACTAAAGCATCTAGCTGGTTTCCTGAAACTCGCAAAGCTTGAGATGTTGAATTTAGTGCGTTGATTTCAGCGATTTCTGCTTGTCTTTTTTGAGAGCCTGCATTAACTGCTTCTTTTGTTTGATAGGCTGCTCCCCATCCGGCAATTATTGCTGCAATTGAAATTACCCCAAGTCCGAAAAGAGCTTTCTGGATTGTTCGCTTAGCTTTCTGCTGTGCTTCTATCAATGTCTCATTAGCAATAGCTAATATTTCAGATGCTTTTTTTTCTGCTTCTAATGCAATTATGACCTCTCGTTTTTCTGATTCTAAGCTAGCAGCTAAAAATTGATAATCTAGATCGTTTAAGCTTTTATCTGCTGCCCAGCTTTGAGCATCTCGCAGTGCTTTACCGCGCAATAGTCGCGATTCATCTAGACGGCTGGAATTAACCCAAGTTGTAATTGCTTCGGAATATGGCCGCAGAGAGGCTAAGGCTTTATCTACCCAATTTTGATTAAATATTTCTTGATAGATACGGTTGTAAATTTTGAGTTTTCCATCTTGTTTGACGACTAAACCAGATAGTTGTAGTTCTGTTTGTTCAGGACTACCATCGGCGGTAACTTGACTCTCTAAAATTTGCTGGTAAAGTCCCAGAAGTCTAGCAGAATTCTGTTCGCTTCTGAGGATGCGATCGCGAATTGTCTTTAAATGCTCTGGTTCATCGCGATATTCCCAATTTTCGATAACATGATGACGAATAATTTGCTCTACATTCGGCGTTCTACTATCAGCTTTTTTGGCAATTAGTTGGCATAATTTCTGAGTTAAGAAAGGCTGTCCTCCTGTCCAATTTATAATCTCTTGTAAAATAAGTTCAGGATGATCTGTTACTTCTGCTAATCCCTCTGTTAAAGATAGCTTTGCTTCCTCAAAAGTAAAACCAGTCAGCTCAATACCTTGACCGATATTAAACTGCGTCCGCTGTTTGTCAGCGATCAAATCCTGCGGCGTACCTACTCCTAAAAGGCAAAAAGTGAGGCGATTATATTCAGCATTGTTTGCACGTTTGTTGTAGCAAGCACGGAGGAAAGCAAAAAAATCATCTTTGAAACTGAGGGGGATAATACTATCTATTTCATCTATAAAAATCACAATATTTTGTGGCAATTCACGCAGCAAAACTGACTCGATAAATTCGCTGAATTTGTCTAATGGTGACAATGAATTGTATTGTTTCCACCAATCTATACAGTTAATTTTATTGGATAAATTAAACTCTTTAACCAATCTTCTGACAATGCCTAAATACCATTTGTCTGGCGTTACATCTAGAGTTCCAATTTCTGTAATGTCGATAGCAGCACAGGTAATTCCTTCTGCACTTAACCTTTGGAAAGTTCGCACCCATAGACTAGATTTCCCCATCTGTCGCGAGTTTAACACATAACAAAAATCTCCCTTTTTCAATCCATTGTACAGAAGATGATCTGCTTCTCTAACTACATAGGTGGGGTGTCGATCTTCTAAACTTCCCCCAACTTGATAGGATTTTTCTACTAACATAAATTCCATTAATCCTCAAAGATCATCGCGAAATTTATTTTGAAAATACTGCCGATATAACTGACAACTGGGTATCACACCATTTTGTTGCTGTTTAACTAATCCAATGCTCAGCAATTTAAATTGTAGCATTGATTCTAACTGCACGCTACCGTTAGTATTAACTACCTGTTTGAAAGCTGTTGCCAATTGAGGATATTCTTGAATAGTACCCCAATGTCCCTGCAAATGTTCGCGGTAAATTCCTACATCTGTAGGAGCATTTTCCAGCAATTCCTCTAGCGTCATATTCTGACGACGGAGGTGATAAATTGCCAATTGTACTAGATAAGGATGCCCTCCTACCATTGCCATTAAAGGTGCAAGATATGCTACTCCTGTATCAGTTTCCCAATTGAGGTCGTAACGCTCAGCTAAATCTTGTACTTGTTTGGGAGTAAATTCTGGTAATTCTATTGGCAAACCGACATTGAATGGCGATTGATTTACCTTCAATGGGATATAAACGTCTGTGGAATGTACGATTACTAACCGAAGTTTTTTCCAGATAGAATTCTTTAATTTTGCATACTCGTGCAATACTCGTAGTAAGCCAAAAAAGTCTTGAGCAATTTCGGGATGAGGGAAGATACGATCGACTTCATCTAATCCTAATACTATAGGTGTGTCTATTTCGGAGAGTAGATAATCCTCGAAGTAATTTGTGCAGTTAGTATTGCTGGTAAAAAGTTCTTCATCCCAATAATCAGCTAATTTATTCGGTAGTTGTAGCTCTCGGCTAACGCATTTGCAGAACCAGCGGAGAAATTGGTCAAGGCTTTTTAACACTCCTCTGTCTGCTAGTAATAGGTTTAAATTTACTGTTCTGTATCCAGATTGAATGGCACTATTTAAAATCCGGTTTAGTAATGAAGTTTTTCCCATTTGCCTAGAGGCTTTGATGCGGATTAGTGCTCCTGGCTGTAAAATTGCTTGACAACAATCCGATTCGATTGGAGGACGTTCTAGGTAGAAGGTTGAATCCAATTCTACTGGCCCTTCTGGAAATTTTAGTGAGATATCAGATGGGGATTTTGTCGGTGTTAAGGTGACAGCTTTTCGTTCTATAGCTGTCCGAAAGTTACTTTTGCTTACCTCTTCTCCCAAGGATTCGGAAAGTAGTTTCCAGAATTTGTGCCCAACTGTTCGCTGTAGATAATTAACTGTATATTCTGTATTTGCTGCCATTTCTTCGTAGGTTTGATGCAGCCACGCACCATGAAAAATGGCAGTTTCAACATCGGTTAGATATCTACCAGCATTTGTAAAAACTGCTTGATTTGCTATTTTTAGCGCTTGTTCAAAATTTAGGGTGTTCGTTTGCATAGAGCTGACATTTTTTAGGATAGGAATTAAGTAGAATTAACAGAATATCTCTATCATAACAAATTCGGGTGGCTACTCGCTTTATTATTCATAGCGCTTACGAAAAAATTATATTAACACCTTGATTTACTGTGATTTACCGTAGGGGCAATTCATGAATTGTCCCTACTTTTGTTATGCTTTGCGTAAGTCCTGATTCAGCGATTGAAATCCCAACTACACAAACGAAGTCCGCCTGTGTGAACTATATTTACTTGCTGAACTCAGGGTTTAGATGTGAGAAAATCTGCCAGTTCTGGAATTTCACCAGCTCTTGTCCAATCTGTTTCATTTTCCCGGCGAACATTGCTGCGTGCGGTAATTCTCTGTGCTAACCATAGTTGCTCTCTGGTGTATGGCCCTTCAGCTTGACCGCTGCGAAAAACATACCATTTAGTTTGCTCTGGGTCTGGATTTTTCTTTTTCCTGACTGGTCTCATTGAGGTCATGCCAAATTCTCCACTCATCTGATTGAGATCAACTTCAATCATATCGGCAGGCGGTTGAGGTTTTTTAGGTGGATTGACTTTTGTAGTTTTTGATTTGCTCTTTTTAGTCTTAGCCTTTTTAGCCTTAGCTTTGGTAATGCTTGCGGCCATAATTTTAGCCGCACGGCTGCGACCCCAAGAATGCCACAAAATGACTGCAATCGTTGTCCAAATTAAGTACAAAGCAGCACTCAATGTTTCTAATGTTTCGGCCGACAATTCGTCAGACATTGCGATGTAAATTGGTATGCTAGCAATGCTTGATAGTATGTTGGCATAAATTAATACGGTGAAATCGTGAGCTGCTAAGTTCCAACTGGTTTCGTGATGAATAAAGCTTTTGCTAACTGAGGCATTGTGCCTTTGAGTTTTCTTTTGCTGAAGGTAGCTATATCCTGGAAAGCTTTCTGGCCACCAGTTTGCTATCCAATTTGCCCAGTGCGCTCCGTAGTAGTGGATGGCGGCAAAAGCTGCTGCTGTAGCAAAAAACCAGATAATGATTGCTAGGAAAACTGTTAAAGCTAATAACGATCTTGGTAAATTTGATTTGCTAATTATGGCTGCTGCTGCTAGAACTGGAATGGAACTAATTAGAGGGATATATAGAAGAAGTAGGGTTTTTAGGTAGGAATCAATTAAGGGCCAGCAGAATACTACAAGAGATTTGACTCGACTTGGTATTTTCCAATAGTAGAGATAAGCAGATGCGATCGCGGACAGGAGGCCATAGATGAAGAGCGCTTTGTCTGCATCTATAGCGTAGCGGTAGTAGTAGCTTCTTGAATAGGAAATTGGCGCGATCGCATCTGTAATTGGCCCAGTGACTACCAGTGCTAGGAATAGCACAAAAAATCCGCCTAGTCCTTCTTTCCAGTGTTGCCAAGATCCAGTAGGGTGGGTATTTTGGGAATCAGTGGGCGATCGTTCTAAGTGTTTGGCTAGTTGGACTGCTACAAAGTGATAGCCAGCCATGAGTGGAATTTGGCAAAACCAGGCAAATGTAGCTAATTTTTCTATGTCGCGTGCAGTTCCGATGTTTCGCCAAAATAGGTGAATGATGTTGAAAAAGCTCGCGCTTAATGCGATCGCACGTAACCATGAGGTAAGATATGGTAAGCCTTTTGGCCATTTGCTATTCAAAAATCCGATCTCCTTGGTAGGGGTATCAAAATTTTCTCAGGTTTTGAGCCGTCAAATCGTTGTCCGGTATCACTAGATATGGGAAAGTTAGCCCTTCGGCTGCACGTCACTGCACGTCAAAACGGCCTTAGCGTGGGTGTCGATTGTCTAGCCATAAAACAACTAAACCTCTTGCATTGCAAGAGGTTTAGGGATGCCAGGACGGGGATTTGAACCCCGGACACGAGGATTTTCAGTGTGCGCTTAAAACTCACATTTCTGTATCTTCTTCATCGGATGGTAAGCCCGCCTCTGGTAAATCCGATCGCTTGAAAAATCCATCCTTTGCTAGGAATCTTTCAATATCGGATATTTTGGCCGCCTGAAGCGCAAGGGCAAATTTTGTGCGATCGTAAAGTCGCTGTTGCCGTTGGGCCAGCGAAATTAGGCGCTTGTCAGTTACATCGCGAATTTTCATATTCGCTAGGAAGAATATAAAAGATGTTAGCGCCCCCAAAATTCCAATCGATCCCAATAAGTATTCAAAAGCATTTGAAGCGTCAATTGCCGCAATGATAAACATCTGTTAGTTAGTAGGATAATGGGATTAGTAGTGCACCCCTCTTTTCTTTCTCTTTTAATTAATAGAAACGAATCCTTGATGAGAAATCTCGCAGCCTGGAAAATAAAGAACAGCAGTAGGCACAGATTTGATTATGTTCTCATCCACTTGTAAACACTGAATTTTTCCTGCTTTTATCTCCAATGATTGCCACGCCGTAGAACAATAGGAATCTTTTTCTCCATCATAAATCCCCCATCTACGCAAGCCAAAAGGCTTAGCTTGCCAATGCAATAAGCAGAATTTCCCCCTTAGATTGAATCGCTCAATTAGTGGGGCGAAATTCATATTTAACTCAAATTCCGGTAAATGTGGATAAAGCAACTTAAACTGCCGAGGGGCGGTTTTCTCAATAATTGCGGGAGTTAACATGACACTGCAAAAATTCTGGCATGGAAGCCACTAGAGGGATTGATTAATAGTCGCATCGGAAAGCAATCATTCCTGTATTTCTCAGGGAGTGGGATTAAATCAATCGTATTGATTGCTCCCTGGAATTCTACACATAATCGCTCAATGCCCGGTGAAACTTCCGCGAATAAGGCAACAGCAACCTCAATAAATTCTCCTGTAACTCCGTATTCTCCTGTCGTGTCGGACTGGAAAACCAGGAATTGAGATGCAGAAAACCAATCCGTATAAGTAGGAGTGGCTGAGCTAATCACCGTATCAAGAATAGTGGTAAGGACAGCCATTTAGGGATTGTAATTCTCGCCGTGATAGCTCAAGCTTAGCGGTGTTTTTGGGTCAAGGAATTGAGAGGGCGAAACATAGCTGAAAACCTCTTTAATATGCTCAGCGTGGCTCGTATCACCGGGGGCATAAGGGAGGATAACCTTAAATTCGCTCTCTCCAGAACTATTCACTGGGGAACCAAAGCAGGCGGAAATATAGCGAGGTTCGGAGTTCCCAAGCCTGTCAATTGTCGGGTTAGGTGTCCCAACTTGACGGGCTAGAAGTAAGGGGGTAATAGGTGTTAAGCTGTCGCCGTTCTCATCAAGATACGTCCGCTGATTGACAAGGGCATCCTCAAAATCATCTTGAGTGTATCGGATTTTTATATCCTTACCTCGAACAGTTTTGAGACTTTTTACTTTTTCGGCGCTACTACTAGGCATCTACCCCGATATAAGCGATATTCTCCTCAGCTATGCTTTCTACAATATCTATGGCTACACTCTCATCCTCAAATGAGAGTAGATCGCATTTTTCGGGATTTACGCAATTGGTTTTCGCCTCTTTAAAATTAATCCATCTAGGGGTAACACCAGAGGCTTTTTGGCTTAACTCAGTAAGACCTAAAATGACTAGGGCCTCATCAACAACCTCAGATTTTAGGATGATAAATCTCATAAGCGCCTCAAGAAAGAATTAGGAAGGGTTTCGCCGATACCTTTAGCGGAAACAATCAGCGGATTTGATTGTAATTCCTGCCAAAACTGATACCACTCAGAAGTATCGGGGCGGAAAGGATAGGGAAGCTTTAATCGTTGACCATCCTGAAGCGAGATGATTGCAAATCTTGGCAGGATATCAGAGGGGCATGGATGCCGAAACCACTGCAACGATGTATCAAGAGAAGGAGGTAAGACCCCAGCAATAACGCTTAAATCATTGATTCGCTCAAGCGATCGCAAATCATTGCCGATGAAGGCGGGCTCCATCCTTAGATAAGGCACAACGCGACCCACATCAGTAATGTATTGCGAGATGAAAGCCATTATAGGAAGCGACTAAAACGACCGTCCGATTCCCCGTAATAGTTTAAACAGAGGGTCTGAGTATTTGTTGCCAGAGCTGTCCCCACGGCTAGAATATTGGCGGGGGTCGCGCTGGCGACAGGAATGATCATTTTGCGTACCGGATTGTCAGTGTCAGTTGTCAGGAAATCGATTACGTACTTGCGAGGATTGACATTTGATGCACTTCCACACCCACCCGGCAAAGGGGTTCCTAATGCCGTCTGGATGGCGGCGGCATAAGGTGGGAAGGGAACATTTCCCGGCGTATTAGTTGCCATCCGAACGCTTTGGGCGGCGGTCTTCCCCCCATCGTTGTTGTAAAGCACTGATACCGAATATGTTGGGTTTTTCGTACCTGCTGCGGCCCTAGTGTCAGGCCCAGCAGCGGGGGTTGTTCCAGTGGGTCGGAGTTCTTCGTCTAAGCGTCCCCAGTGTTCCCCTATGAGGGAGACGCAAGCAACAGATCCAGAACCAAAATTGGTCTCCAGCGCTCCTTTGATTGCTTTCCCTGCTGTAATTAAATCCGCCTTGTCGGGGATTGGGACAGAGAGGCTTCCCCCATCTGTAAAGGCGAATTGTAGGCGGCGCGGAGTGAATATCGCGCTTGCGTCGCAAGCCTGCTTCTGTCCGGGAGTAGTTGTAACCCCTCCGACTGCCGTGAGTATCGCCCCAATACTGGTGACATTCAAGCCTGGAGGAGCGCTGAATCTTCCCTTGAACGTGAATCCTTTTGCCAAACCGTTCAGTCCCCGGTCGGGAACATAGGCTTCGGTAGCAATGAAGCTAATAAAATTGGTAGCCATTTATATTTTTGGTGTTTCGCGGATGAATTAAGATTCGGTCGCCATTTCTAGACCTGTTGGGGTCAGGTCAAAACTGAGGCCGTAAGTCTGCCTCAATGTTCCTGGTGCAACTCCAACGCCAACAGCAATGCTTGGATTTGGTTTGGTAATGCTGGCTTTTGTTGGTTTGGCTTCCGGTGCTAAAGCACTTAGGGAAGAAGAGGCTCCCTCTACGATTTGTCGCATCACCTCCATGCCATTCCCGGTAGTGGCATTTGCTTCGGCGGCGGTTAATCCGGGCAAAGCTGCTCGGGGAATTCGGATTTCATCCGCAACCGAGTCAAAGGTGTACCCGGCAAATAATTGGGTCGGAATAACGTTCATAAACAAGTGGGTGGGTTGACTTTTTAACGCTAACGTTACAAGCCTTACTCTGTCTAGGTTTCACAAACAAAACTTACTCGTCGTTACTTAGTACCGACGTGGTAGAGTCTGCAAAAGCAAAATTTCCTGAAAATATGTTGAGCAACTTTAGAATTAATGCAATTAAAATAAATGAATAAATAGAGTAACTACACGCAAATGCAAAACATAGAAACCGGAATAGCCTCAAAAAATGCAACCAAACAACTCCATGTTTCGGCTGAAGTTCATTGTGAAATTAGGATAATGGCCTTGAGGCAAGGAGTGACGGTTAATGATATAGTTAAGGAACTGATTCGCAAAAACAATGAGCAAAAAAGCTAATGCTAAAGCTTACGCTCAAACTTATTATTTCTCTGCGGGGATGCCTGTAAATCCCCGTAAGTGCATCCCTTTGCGCAAATATTGTGAGAAATACTTCCTCTCTCGCCAGCAGACTTTAACCTTGCTTAAGCGTAAAGAGCTTTGTGCAATCACTTTTAGAGGAAAATTATTTATTACCGATATGCCTCCAGAAAAATAAATGGCATCTGAGCCCTTAATCACCAATTTCTTCGGTCAAAACGTAACCCAAGACGCAACCAACCTAATCATCAACAAAAATGATTTGGTTGCACCAGTCGGGTTGGTGCCAAGCTACGATTTCACTGTAATCGCGGTAAATAGATCGGAGCAATTAGCTCTCGCTCTTTTTCTGCGATGGCTGCGAAATCAAGACCAAAGCACAGATAGCCAGTTTGTAATCTCACCATTTGAAATGACTCTAGAGTTTAGATTCAGTAAATGGCAGCGACGATATACAAGTACGCTAGATATTTATCAAGATGACACTATCTCAACATTCCCAAATCCAAATCTAATCTGATATGGCTGTAGATAAAACACTCCCTGAGCTTTTTGGCGATGGTGCAGCTCAGACTGCAATAGATTTCACTATCATCAAGGATTCATTAGTCTCTACGCGAACGCCAGCGGCATTCCCTGCTTTAGTGGCAAGTTCAGACAATACTGCTGAAAGCCTATTCACAATGCTATTGATGAAAGTTTGGGAAACCCAAGATACAAGCGAAGATGCTCAAGTTAAGGTCTACGGGCCGCAAGTTGACCTAGTGGAAGTCGTCTCAGATGGGGTAATCACACCTCATCAACAATTCCTATTTACTATTAGGATTCTCAATAAAATGTCGGTGGCGATGCCTAATCCAAACCTAATTTAGGAGAGTAATTAATGGCAGAAGAACAAGAGTTTAGCATCGGCGAGATTGCTCAGATAATCACGATATTGGCTACCCTAAGATTCGATCCTCCTGAAATCTTGCAAGGAAGCTCGGGAGGATCTGGAAATAATTCGGGAGGGTCAGATCCTTCTACTAATAAGGCCCAAGGTTCGGCGGCTCTTACCAAGCAGGGCGGCCTCTCTATGGGTGGTGGTGTCAGGGTTGCAGGTGCGGGGGTGAATACTGGATTTAGTACCGCCGCGACAAGCACGATAAACGGCCAGGGATATCAAGGTAGTGCGGGGCTTTCTGTTGCAGGAGTTTCTGCGAATGCCAAGCTTAATATCGGAGCTGGAGGATTATCTTTTTCTGGAGGAGTCCAACAAGCCCAAGTCGGTCAAGGTCTTGTGGGCTCGAAAGTTGGGCCTAAAATTGTTGGGCCTAAAATTGTTGGGACGGGAGCATCTGATTACACTGGCGGTACAGTGAGGGTGCAACAAGCCCCAGAGCGAAGCCTTAGTCCTACCAGTGGAGCAACTATTGGGGGGCCAACTTCAAGTTTGGGGGGGGGCGCATATACCAGTGCGCCTAGGATTGGCAGTTCTACAAGGAGAGATTGATGCAAATTTTTAATTTAAATCCTCAGACAAATATCAACATCATTGAAGATGTTAGGACTACTGAAAGCTGCTCATCTGTTGCTGTTAGTAACACAGCTTCTGTGATTGCCCCGGCACGAGCTGGAAATGATAGGGGAAGCCTCACGATTTACAATTCCTCTTCTACCGTGACGGTCTATGTCCGTGAAGGTACAACGGTTTCCCCTAGCCTCTATAAAAGCCCGGTTCCTCCTGGCTATATGCTGCAATTTACCGATACGGATGCAAAATATCATGGGGCGGTTTCGGCTGTCACTGCTTCTGGTAGCGCTAATTTGATGGTTTGCGAGGGTGTGGTTATCCTATGAAGCTGATTGCTATTAATCCCCCTGTCGCCCCTATAACAGATCCGCAAATTCCTGATGCGATCGCGCGGGATAGCGAGGTGATAGCAGCCGTCGAATCTGCACCTGGAAATTTTGGGCAGATAAATAGTCACGCCCAATTTGCCGACATAAATACTCCCGTCACGCAGCGGGGCTGGAGCTTCGTTAGTGGAACACTGAACACTCCCACAAATAATCAGACTTATCGGCTAAATACGGCATTAGGATCGGAGTACGGAATCGGCACTTACGCCCTAGAGCTTGGAATCCCGCGTTTTGGAGAAAAAAGACTTTTTTGCCGCCGACAAGAGGGGGGAGCCTGGGACGATTGGGGGGAGTTCTTACCCCGTAACGTCATAAAAACATTTAACAGTGGGGCTACTCAGGGGAGTGTAACAAACACGACGCATGGACTCGATACAGACAAAATATTGAGCTACGAAGCAATGTTAATGACTGGTATAAACGGCAGTCTTGGATTCAGCTCGATAGTAAAACCCGGAGGAGTATTCGGAAGCCCTGGTTACACTTTTTTGGTCTATATCGACGCTACTAAAATATTTTGTCGGCTTCACTCCACAGATAGCGGGCTTATATTGAATAAGGCAATAAAAGTATGCTTTTTGATTTGACTTTTTTGGTTCCGGGAGGTGATAAATAATGGCCATAGAAATGCCCGATCGCATTGCTCAAATAGCCGCAAGAATTACCCCCGCGACCGCGAATCAGGAAGCGGTACTATACACGCCTAGCACGGCATCTGTACTGAGTACGGCAATCAACTATCAAGGTTACATGGCCGTGATTCGGTGCGGGGCTTACATTGATTCTCTATCTCAGGTATTTGTGCCGATTGATGACCCCGCAGACACAACCGCACGGAGAGAACAAAAGGCACAATTATTCAGGGCTAACCCTAAGAAGGGGCTTTTGATTTCTTTAAGAAGTCCGAGTAATGAAGATTTTGAGGTTGGCATAATTGATTTATTCAATGTGAAGCCAATCTTTTTATCGGGGGCGAATGAATATTTCACAGACTTGGAACTCTACGGCATTA
This sequence comes from Kamptonema sp. UHCC 0994, assembly GCF_029167235.1. Lineage (GTDB taxonomy): Bacteria > Cyanobacteriota > Cyanobacteriia > Cyanobacteriales > Microcoleaceae > Kamptonema. The sequence continues at coordinate 35,640 of NZ_JARFTR010000127.1, forward strand.
AATTCGGGTGGAAAATTCAGGCAAAAATAGTGGATCGCGGATTCGGATTACTGCAAAACAATACAGGGGAGGGACAACAAAATGACTGGGTTAGTATTACGGGATTTGTTATTGAGAGGTCAAGCTTCCTTCAAGATAGAAATGATACAGTCCTCAACTACATCGTCTAGGCTAAATCGAATGTACGCCCCATTGGAGCCGATGTGGAGAGGGGAGGTTACGCGATTTGATTACACCTTAAAAAGGGTGAATAGGCGAAGATATGGTTAGGATTGTAGACTGTTGCAACAACTTAAATTCAGGTACAGATACCCTATTAGCAGAGGAATTGATAGGGGATGATACAACTTCTACGATTACCGTTACCGCTGCAGGGGCTACATTAGCATCGGCTAATACCAATCGCCGATTAATTAAAATTTACGCCATGTCTTCAGAGGGGGAGCTTTGGCTTAGATATGGCAGCGGTACTATTACATTGGCGAACGCAGCTCACCCTCTTTTACCTAAGCATTTAATAATAATTGATTCCTCTCAAGCGAGGGGGGATGTCAAGGCAATTACTTCATCGGGGACAACTCAATTAAGGGTTAGTTTGGCGAATAAATTATGAATAGAAATCCTAGAAGAAGGGCGGGGAATATGCAGCATGGTACTTATGCGCCGCCGACACCTGAGCAGAATATTCGGTCTTTTGAGCGTTTTCCTGTTTCTAGGGAAAATATAGTCGTGAATTATAAATTTTATGGTCGGTTAGGGTATGGGGAGGAATCTAAATTTTCGCTAGAAAATTCTATAAATGAGTTCAAAAGAATAGCACAATTAAATAAAGAGAATCCCTTTAAATGGATACCAGGTCAAGGTCTGGGAAGCGGTAATGCAAATCCCCCCCCACGTGGCCCACTAATTGAGACCTTAGAAGGATTCCCGATTCATTTATTTTCTGGATCTGATATTTCATTTTTGAATCAAACTATAGAAGAGTCTATCCTTCATTTTTTATAAGCACTATGGCTCTATTCTGTCCCGTAGATATGGGAATTGGCATCGATAAAAATAATGTAGCTTTGGCTGCTTTTTGGGGTTGGGACGTGTGGTGGGAGCGGGTTTTCGAGTCTGGCACCCAAAATGTATTTTGGTCGGACTATTCTGAATGGATGCTCAAACCCAGTGTTGGCATCTACAATAGACCGATCGTCACTCTGTCAAGGAGTGGCAACACACGAATTTTCACCTCTTTCCAAATACAGCTACAAAGGCGCATAGAAGGGGTGGGTTATGTATCCGTGTGCCGTGCAGTTTCGGACAACGATCGCAATTTTTTTGGCGGTGGTTCCCCACCACCACCACGTAGAAAAAAGGAGTGTGATTGTATGGATTGCGGATGCAACTGTAATGATATTGCCACGATGATTGCGAGGCAATTGGCTGAGGAATCCAGGCTCTTTGAAGGCCTGAAAGACCACATTGACCGCCGCGTGAAAGAGGAAATAACCATTCACGCCAAACAGCTTGAGGCAATGACTGTTGATTTGCAGCCCATTATGGACAGGGTTAATGAGGTCGAGAACAACCTTTGGAATGGGATAAGAAAGTGATATGCCAACAGCAAGAGCTCCGATAACTGTTGAAGTTGCTCCTATCAATGTCAAAACTAATATTAATGTTCAACCTTCTACGGCCGCGCCGATCGCACCTTATCAATCACCTTTTAATCCTAATGGGCTCTCCCGTACCTGTGGTGATAAGCACGGCTTATTTAAATAAGCAAGCTAATAACTTTTCTCGTAAATAATCAAAGGTCTTAAAGCCATAGCTTTGTCTAATAATCAACTTAATCTTGTTATTAA
>NZ_JARFTR010000067.1 GCF_029167235.1 Kamptonema sp. UHCC 0994
TACACGATCGCAAATGGTGATGCACGGGTTTTGAGTGATTATACCTGTTTTTCTTGCACCATTACTACCTTTCTTCGTCCAAAAATCCATACAGTGTTTACTTGAACCACTGCTTCAGCAAGCCCTACTTACTATCTGTCATTGCGAGCTCCGCGAAGCAATCGCCTAGTCTCTGTGATTGCTTCGGGCAAGATCCAGCTTGCTTCGTTCCTCGCAACGCTTCGCGCCTCAGATTGCTTCGGAAGCCTCAGATTGCTTCAGATTGCTTCAGATTGCTTCGTACCTCGCAACGCTTCGCGCCGAGCAACGCTTCGCGCCGAGCAACGCTTCGCGCCGAGCAACTGCGCTGCGCTTGACGCGCTGCGCTTGGCTCGCAATGACAAGTATTTAACCGGACATGATATAATTGGTAATTGCTAATTGCTCCCCATCTCCCCCTCTTTTCCCCTTCTTCCCTAGTCCCTAGCCCCTAGCCCCTAGCCCCTAACCGCCTTGGCGGTTGCTATATCAACACTCGAAACTTCTTCAGAAGTCTTTTCGAGCAGTGGTAGCCTAATCGTAAAAGTCGCCCCCAATCCTTCTCCCGCACTCTCAGCGTGGACTGTACCGCCTTGCAGTGTCACAATATAGTGGACGATGGCGAGGCCCAGTCCCAGCCCTCCGTAAGACCTTGTTGTGCTACTGTCAGCTTGACGGAACCGCTCAAAAACATAAGGCAAAAACTTCTGACTGATACCAATTCCTGTATCGATAATCTGAATTTCTGCATAGGAAATAACAGAGGGAGATGGAGAAGGTAGGGAGGAAAATTTATCTCCCCTATCCCCAGTCCACAGTCTCAGCCGCACTTCTACCCGCCCTCCACTTGGGGTAAACTTGATGGCATTGGAGAGTAGATTCCAAATTACTTGTTGCAAACGATTAGAATCGGCGAAAATTAGGCCTACTCCTTCGTCGCAGAAGCTCAAAAGTTGAACTCCCTTCGCTTCAGCCATAGGGCGCAGCGTGTTAAGTCCTGCTTCAATGATTCCTAGCAGTTCAACAGGCCGCAACTTCAGGGAAATCTTACCTGCTAAAATGCGAGAAACATCGAGGAGGTCTTCGATCATTTGAACCTGCAAACGAGCATTGCGTTCAATTGTTTCTAGGGCGATATCCGTTTTTTCCTGAGTCAGCTTTTTTTGCTGTAATATTTGCGCCCAACCCAAAATTGCATTTAACGGTGTCCGTAATTCGTGGGAAAGCGTTGCCAAAAATTCGTCCTTGATGCGGTTAGCTTCCTGAGCTTCCCAATAAAGCCGTGCATTGTCGATCGCGATCGCGGCGTGATGAGCTAGACGTTCTGCTAAATCCATGTCACTACGTCCATAGCGCCGACCAGACTCCGCAGACAGCAGAGAAATCACTCCTAGCTTACGCCCGTGCGCGATCAGCGGGACACACATCGCTGACAAGGTATCGTACTCGCGCAACAAAGAGAGGGCCGCAGGATCGGGAGCAACCGCTTCTAGCAGCGCGTCAGGAAGATCGGCATATATTTTTGATTCCCCCGTCCGCAGCACCTTCGCTACTCCGTGCCGCGCCTCGGTCACAGTGGGCCGACGTTTCTCGATCTCCCACATTAACTCCACTTTTTCAGACTCTGGGTGAGCAACTGCCACCAAACGAATGGCTCCGTCGGTTTCCAGTAAATGTACGCAGCACCAATCTGCTAGTTGCGGTACTGCCAAATCTGCCAAGCGTTGTAGCGTTGCTTCGTAATTTAATGATGAGGCTAGCACGGCGATCGCCTCGGTGAGAAAATGAGCTCCTTGCTCTGCTTGCTTGCGATCGCTAATATCGCTTGTCACCCCAATCCACTTATAAGCTTTGCCGAAATTATCTCGCACCACAGTACCCCGGTCGATCCAGTAAAGAAACGCCCCATCTTGCTGCTGGATGCGATACTCCTCAAAAAATGGCTCCTGGGTCTGTAAATGTTTTTCGGCGGCCATAGAAATGCGATCGCGATCGTCAGGGTGAATAGAATCTATCCAACCTTCTCTCGTCCTGGGAAATTGACCTTTAACATATCCCAGAGGTTCGTCAATATGACCGAACCACAGAACAATGCCAGTATTAATATCCCATTCATAAATCAAATCGCTGGCACACTCGGCAGCAATCCGAAACCGCCCCTCTGACTGGCGCAATGCTTCGAGAAAACTATAGCGCTCCGTCACGTCCAGAACCAGAGATAGCACAGACACTAATGAACCAGTTGCGTCGTACAGAGCCGAGTTATACCACTCGCAATAAACAACAGATCCATCTTTTGTATAATTGCGGTTAGGCGAAATATTCCGCGATTCCTTGCCCTCCCTTAACTGGGCGGTGTTCTTGCTAACAGCCTCTGCGTCGGCAGCAAAGACGAAGTTCCAATCCTTCTGCTGCAAGTTCAAAACTTCCTCAGCAGTCCACCCAAAAATCTTCTCCGCAGCGGGCGACCATCGACAGACTCGATGAAAGGTGCTATCCCACTCGACTACTGCTAGCGGTGTATTCTCAAAATGGAAAGTTAGTTTTTGAAGAGCATCGCGCAGCGACTCCTCGACTCGCTTGCGCTCAGTGAGATCGATCACAAAAAAGACTCCACTATCTTTAGTTTCTTCAAAGGCCGCACCACCAACCAAAATTGGGATGCGGCTGCCGTCTTTGCGGATGTATTCTTTCTCGAAAGGGTTGCAGTATCCAATCTCTAAGATTTCCTGAATTGCTTGTTTATCTAATTGTCTGTATTCTAACGGGGTGATTTCTACCCAATTTAATACCCCAGTCTCGAAGTCTTCGCGCCCATACCCCGTCAATTTTAGTAAGGCATCGTTTGCTTCGGCAATATTACCGTCAATGTCCCAAAAACCCATCCCGATCATGTTGGACTCAATCACGCGCCGAAATCGGGAAGATGTTCTATGCAGTGTCTCGACTGTTTCGCGCAGTGACTCTTCTACCTGCTGCCTTGAAGCTATTTCGTTAAGCAATAGTTTGTTACTTTCTCTAAGTTCGGCGGTACGTGCTTCGACACGGCTTTCGAGTTCTACATTCGCCTTGTGTAGGGCGGCTTCGGCTCGCTGGCGCTCAGCAATTTCAGCGGTGAGGGCTAGGTTTGCTGCTTCTAGTTGTGCGGGTGAAGGCAGGGCAAGGGCTTTGGGTATTAATGGTATCAGTTCGGCTGCTGTGTACAGGGAAACTAGGGCGGTAATGGCTTTGATTGCGCCGGATAGCCAGTAAGTCGGATGCCACAGCGTCCAGACTTCCATGATGTGGGTGGTGCCGCAGGAGATAATAAAGGCTCCAAACAGTAGGAATATCCAACTAAAAGGTACGTCGCGCCGTTTGTAAACGAAGTACACGAGCAAGGCGGGAATTGAATAATAGGCTAGGGCAATTAATAAGTCACTCAGCAGGTGCAGCCCTACTAGCTCTCGCTGCCAGAGGTAACAGTGACCGTGCGGTATAAAATTTTGATTAAAGAGCATATTATTAATAGATTCCAACATTTCGCCTTGTCCTTTGCAGTTTAGTCAGTCGTTGTCGGTTCCTGTCCCTAGTTTCTAGTGTTGCAAATATTCAACATTTCGACGACCTTCGGAATGCAGAACTTTGAATTGAAGGTTCTACCTTCTGACTTTTGCTTTCTGGTTTCTGCAAAACTTTGAATTCAAGGTTCTACCTCCTGCCTCTTGCTTCCTGGCTCCTGGCTCCTGCTTCCTGGCTCCTGCCTTCTGCTGTATCAAAGTGTACTAAATTGCTTGAACAAATCGGTTAAGGTCATTCAGAGCAATAAAATTCAATTTATAAAGTTAAACCTCAATGCGCCTAGAGCAACTGCAAGCATTTCTTTCTGTTGCTGAAACTGGGAGCTTTCAGCAGGCTGCCCGTAAGTGCGGCGTTACCCAATCTACTATTAGCCGTCAGGTGCAGGTTCTAGAAGCTGAGCTGGGAATGCCTTTGTTTCACCGTACTACTCAGGCTAAGCTGACTCTGGGGGGGGAAAGGCTTTTGCCCCATGCTCGTAAAATCTGTCTAACTTGGCAGAATGCTACGGAAGAATTAGCTGATTTGTTGGCGGGGAAGCAGCCGGAACTTTGTGTGGCGGCGATTCATTCGATTTGTGCTTCTTATCTACCGCCGGTGCTGCAAAGGTTTTGCCGGGAGTATCCAGATGTGCAGTTGCGGGTGACGGCTTTGGGTAGCGATCGCGCTCTGAAGGTGTTAAAAGATGGGATGGTTGATGTGGCGATCGTGATGAATAATCGCTTTTTTACTCAAGGCCCGGAAATGCTGGTGGAGGTGCTCTACAATGAGCCGATTGAGGTGTTGATGGCGGCTAACCACCCGCTGATACAATACGAACGGATTCCTTGGTTGGAGTTGAGCCGCTACCCGCAAGTAGTTTTTAAGGACGGCTACGGGATGCAACGCTTGGTACAAGAGCAGTTTGCCCGGATGGGTTCGACTCTGAATGCAGTTTTGGAGTTGAATACGCTGGATGCTTTTCGGGGTGTGGTGCGTCAGGGTGAATTGATTGCTCTATTGCCACAGTCGGCGTTGATGGAGGCTCGTACCGATCCTACTCTAGCAGTTCGCGCGATCGCACCTTCCCAGTCTAATTCTAAGGTTTCTGCGATTACGGAGGCGATCGCCGATCCAATTTGGAGCCGCCAAGTTGTTTTAGTTACTACTCACGATAGAATGCAGATCCCTCCTATTCAACACTTCTGGCGGCTGGTACGCGAATTAATATCACCCCAATTGTCTGTTATTAATATAGGGAAATCTTGGGTAAATGAGCAACCGGAGACATTAAATATTAGACTTTAAACTGGTTAATTGGTAATTGGTAATTGGTAATTGGTAATAGCTTGTAAGGTGGGCGCTCGCCGATAACTATATTAGGCTATGAGTTACAGAATTGAGGCGGCGAGCGCCCACCCTACGTTTAACTGTGTCTAACAACCAACAACCAACAATCAACAACCAACAATCAACAACTAACAACTAACAACTAACAACTAACAACTAACAACTAACAAAATTAATATGAGTGACAAATTTCGGGAATTAGTGCGAAAAATCGGTAGTGGAGTGCATACCGGAGAAAATTTAACTCGCTCTGAAGCAGCAGAAGCAACGAGAATGATGCTGTTAGCAGAAGCAACACCGGCCCAAATCGGAGCCTTTATGATTTCTCATCGCATTAAGCGGCCAACTGGTGAAGAATTGGCGGGAATGCTTGACGCTTATGACGAATTAGGGCCAAAGCTAAAACCCATAGAATCAGGTAATTTTGCTCACATACCTCCGACAGTTTTCGGAGTACCTTATGATGGGCGATCGCGTACAGCACCAATATCTCCTTTAACTGCTCTAATTTTAGCATCAGCGGGCGCTCCTGCGATTATGCACGGTGGTAATACAATGCCTACAAAAGAAGGCGTTCCTTTGATTGACATTTGGCAAGGTTTAGGCATTAACTGGACAAAACTATCTCTTTTACAAGTCCAAGAAATATTCGATCGAACTGGCTTAGGTTTTATCTATCTTTGCACACACTTTCCTCAAGCTGATAGTCTAGTTCTATACCGCCGTGAAATTGGAAAACGACCGCCTTTTGCCACAATGGAATTAATGTGGTGTCCATATTTAGGGGATGCTCATATTGTTTGTGGCTACGTACATCCACCTACAGAAACAATGTTCCAAGATGCTTTTAAATTGCGGAAAACCAATAATTTTACAACAGTTAAAGGATTAGAAGGTAGCTGCGATTTACCGCGAGATCGGACTGCAATTATCGGCATTTCTCAACCAGATCGACCTTTTGAAAGATTACTTTTAGCTCACGGAGATTACGGTTTTAGTAATAAAAATCCTCCTCTAGATTCTACTTCGGAGTTGATAGCACAGATGCAGTCAGTTTTGCGTGGTGAACCCTCGGAATTAATGCAATCTACTCTTTGGAATGGCGCTTTTTACCTATGGCGGTGCGGAATTTGCCCGGATATGAATTCTGGTTTAGGTAAAGCTGAAAGTTTATTAATGAGTGGTAAGGTTGGTGATAAACTTAAGGATATTGCAATCCTAATTATGTCATTACAATCTTAATCATGTCATTGCGAACAATCTTAATTATGTCATTGCAAACAATCTTAATCATGTCATTGCGAACAATCTTAATCATGTCATTGCGAACAATCTTAATCATGTCATTGCGAACAATCTTAATCATGTCATTGCGAACGTAGTGAAGCAATCCCAGTTTTTATAATACCAGCTAGTAAATCCTAATTAATATTTTAAAACATGACTAATAACCAAATTGCTGTTCTTATTCTTGCTGGTGGTCAAAGTTCGCGGATGGGAAAAGATAAGGCACTATTATTAATAAATGGAAAACCATTTTTACAACAAGTATACGAAGTTGCAACTTCTCTAACTTCCCAGATTTATATTCTCACACCTTGGCGCGATCGCTATCAAGAAAATTTAACTGGAGATTATAAATTTCTGTTAGAATCTAGTCATGGTAGCGGGCCGTTAGTTGCTTTGTCTGAGGGATTAGCTCAAATTTCGGCTGAATGGATATTACTTTTGGCTTGCGATTTACCTTTATTAAAAATGGATATTCTTCAGGATTGGATCGATCGGTTAAATCAAGTACCTGATTATATTTTAGCAGTTGTACCATACCAAAACTCAAGATGGGAACCTTTCTGTGGATTTTATCGTAAACAAGCTTTGCCAGAATTGCGGAATTTTATTGACAAAGGAGGGCGATCGTTTCAAAATTGGTTAAGGGAAATTGATGCAATACCTCTTTCTTTAGAGGAACGAGCATCAACAATGCTCTGGAATTGTAACACGCCAGATGAATTTGAGAAATTAAAATATAATGAAAAGTTCTATGAATCCTGATAAATCTATTTCTGAATATTGGTTATTGGAGCGAGATATTACTTTTCTCAATCACGGCGCTTTTGGTGCTTGTCCGATTCCTGTCTTGGCTGCACAAACACAGTTTCGGCAGCAGTTAGAACGGGAACCTTTACGTTTTATGATGCGGGAATTTGAGCCACTTTTAGATAATGCTCGTATTAAATTAGCTGAGTTTGTTGGTGCTAATGCCGAGGAATTAGTATTTGTCCCAAATGCGACAACAGGGGTAAATGCGGTTTTGCGTTCTCTTTCTTTCTCTTCCAATGACGAGTTACTAACAACAAATCAGGAATATAATGCTTGTCGAAATGTACTTGATTTTGTAGCCGATCGCACTGGTGCTAAAATAGTAGTAGCACAAGTCCCATTTCCTATTGAGTCGCCTGAGCAAGTTATTGAAGCAATAATGAAGTGTGTTACGCCAAAGACTCGGTTAGCTTTGTTAGACCATGTGGTAAGTCAAACTGGTTTAGTTTTTCCCATTCAGCAGTTAGTAAAAGAGTTGGCTAATTGCGGTGTTGATACATTAGTTGACGGAGCACACGCACCGGGAATGTTAGCGCTGAATTTGCATGAGATTGACTCTGCTTATTATACTGGAAATTGTCATAAATGGTTATCTGCACCAAAGGGTGCGGGTTTTTTGTATGTGAGGCCAGATAAGCAAGAGGAAATTCGACCTGCGGTTATCAGTCATGGTGCTAATTCTCCTCGCACTGATAAGTCGCGTTTTCAATTAGAATTTGACTGGATGGGAACGGACGATCCGAGTGCCTATTTATGCGTGCCTGTGGCTATTGAGTTTATGGGTTCTTTGCTAATAGGTGCATGGGAGGAATTGAGGGAGAAAAATCATTTAATGGCGTTGGCGGGTAGGAAAATTTTGGTGGAAAGATTGGGGTTATCGCTGCCTTGTCCTGATGAAATGATTGGTTCGATGGCCGTTATTGCTTTGCCAGATGGAGATGCTGATGTTGTTAAAAAGGGAGAGCTTTCGCCGATTCAAAATGAGTTGTGGGAGAAGTTTAAAATAGAGGTTCCGGTGATGCCTTGGCCGGATGCGGGGAAGCGGTTAGTGAGGATTTCGGCTCAGATTTATAATACTTTGTCGCAGTATGAATATTTGGCTGAGGCCTTGGTTGAGTTGTTAGTAAGGAAGAGATAAAGGGCATAAATGATATATTGATTGAGCGAATGCACCTGCATTCATCGTACAATCAATTAAAAAACCATCTCCAGGGTCGGGTGAAGAGCGATCGCTCTCTCAAAAAAAGACCGATCGCCCCCATTCACTAAAATCCAGTTAATTCTACACCACAGAGTCAGTTTCTTCCTCAACCCGCAACTCATCGCACAAAAATTTATCAAAAGCAACTGCACCCGTCTCAACACTTTGCCAAATTTCCAACTCCGCCTCTGGTAACGCTTCAAACAATAAACGTTCACCAGGAAAAACCGTCCGCTCAAAATACCAATTAGCAATATTCGCAATTCGAGCAATCTGCATTGTGCTAGTATCATTGATATACCAGCAAAGAATTCGTCCAGAGAGATCAGAAGGTAGCCGATCGAGAGTTAAAGTCATATCCTTAAGTTTCTATTCAAAATGTGCAACTAATCAGCAAACCTACTCAGCTAATTATAGCCGAGAACAAGTTACAGTAAAATCGCCTAGGCGTTCATTTGATTAATTTTAGAACTTCGGCAGGCGATCGCCTCATCAATCCACTGTCCTTGTAAAAAGGTGTAAACGCTGGTAGCGCTAGAGAACAGGCTTTCCACTCCCCTTGAACTGTTACATTTAGCAATTGGCAATTACCGCCCCGCCTCCCGTGAAGTTGGTAATGAGCACAAAGAGCACACCTAGAGGGACATTCCTTGGCCCGTACCCCCATCGCAGGGTCAGAGTTGGTGCGGCCGTCATTACGTTCGAGAGTCAGAGCGTTCATTACAAAGCTTTCCTGAGCGTCTTCTCAACTATGACAGCCGGGTATTTCCATTACGTCTATCTAAAGATTCAGTTGGCTGGTAAAAAGCATACCTCTAGGGATCAATGAAAATTATATCAACTTTAATGCTAACAGTACAGGGATCGATAAAAAATGCCGTATTTTTACCTAGTTTCCAAAATCTGCTCAGCTTAAAGATAGGATCGGTTCCTATTCCTTGCAAGATAGTTATTTATCCTCACCCAACTTACTAAAAAGAGTCGCTAAAATCGTGTTGGAAAACAAAAATCCTTCAGGATCGCTTAACCTCAGATTGCCGAATTGCGGTAGTTTCTGACTATTTCCCAGATCCAAGAGTAAACCATCAGTCCCCGTAATTTCTACCCATCCTTGGCGAAAATAAGGCTGTAAACAACTCCAGATCCGATCGAGGGTATTTTCTCCAAATTTTTGCGCGATCGCATCCACACTCAACCCCTCAGTCAAACGCAAACCAAGCATTACCGTTTCCAACAAAACATCATTGGAGTTCATCGGACTTTCAGCAACTTTTGCCGATATCAAATCCTCCACCCACTGATAATAGTCCTTCCTAGTGCGCGATCGCGTCAACCGCACTCCCTGCAAATAACTCGCCGCCCCCATCCCAAAACCATAATAAGGACGATTTTCCCAATAAACCCGATTATGGCGGCACTGATAACCAGGTCGAGCATAATTAGAAATCTCATAATGTTCGTAGCCAGCTTCAGTTAAAATTTGCTGTGCTAAGCGATACATTTGGGCCGCCGTTTCATCCGCTGGTAAAGGCTCAATTCCCGATTGAAAGTAACGCCCAAAAGCCGTTACAGGCTCTACAACTAAATCATAACAAGATAAGTGAGCTGGAGCAATGGCAACCGCCGCCGAGAGAGAAAGTTGCCACTGTTCTAAACTTTGGTGCGGCAGACCAGAAATCAGGTCTAAACTGAAATTAGCAATTTCCGCTTTTTGAACCAAATCCACCGCCTCATAGATATCAGCAACGCGGTGCGATCGCCCGCAAACCCGCAACAACTCATCCTGAAAAGCTTGTACCCCCAAACTCACCCGATTTACCCCCGCCGCCTTATATCCCTGCAACTGCTCTAAACTAAAGGTACCAGGGTCAATTTCCATCGAAATTTCCGCCTCCGCAGCAATCCCAAATTTGCGATCGAGAGTCTCCAAAATCCGGCCTAACTGACTAACTGACAACAGCGAAGGCGTACCCCCACCAAAAAAAACCGTCCGCAAAGATTGACAAAACCCCGCAGTTATGGAAATTTCCTGACACAAAGCCGCAACATATTCCTGAATCGTCCCTGAATCATCGCTATTTTTACGTGGATTCCGCCCACCGTAGGTATCCCCCACCACTGAAACCGGGAAATCGCAATAAAAACAGCGACGGCGGCAAAAAGGAATGTGTAGATATGCCGAACTAGGAATATTGTAGGCAAATTGCCCATCTGTCTTAACTTCCGATTGCGCCAGACTTACAGTCAAACTCATTGCATCATACCTGTGATTTGAAATCTATATTCTTAATAAAATCTTTATTAATAATTAAGTTGGGATTTCCGTACCAAATCCATGTAAAAATAATACCATCACTTGAAAGATATAATAAGATCGGCAAAATTATTCGTCTAAAACAATGCTTGATGCAATCATAATTATTTCATTCATAATCGCAGGAGCAGGCATAGGCTTCTACGGAGTCGATCTGCTACCACCCAACATCCTAGTGCAAGTCACCAACATCGAAGGCTTGAGATCGGTATTGGGTGCTTTTGGCACATTAATCGGCTTCGTCTTCGGATTAATCGGTCAAACCACCTATCGGCGCTTAGAAAAGCAAGTTCGCGATATGCCTGTTGAAGTATTGCTGACTCGCGCCATCGGTTTAATCGTCGGACTTCTCGTTGCTAACTTAATGCTAGCACCGCTTTTCTTACTACCAATCCCCCGCGAGTTCGGTTTCATCAAACCTCTAGTCGCAGTGCTCGGTAGCGTCATTTTCGGCTTTACCGGAGTCAACTTAGCCGACACTCACGGCAGAGGTTTCTTACGCCTGATCAATCCCAACAGTTTAGATACAGTATTAGTAGCAGAAGGCACTTTTAAACCAGCACCTACCAAAGTTTTAGATACTAGCTGTATCATCGATGGCAGAATTGAAAACTTACTGGAAACTGGTTTTTTAGAAGGTCAAATCTTAGTACCGCAGTTTGTTTTGCAAGAATTGCAACTAATAGCTGATGCTGCTAACGATCAAAAGCGGGCGCGAGGAAGGCGGGGCCTGGATATTCTTAACAGCATGAAGGAAACTTATCCAGATCGCATTCAAATTCACTCTGCTGACTATGAAGATTTGGCAACAGTAGATGCTAAATTAGTTCGTTTTGCCCAAGATATTAACGGCACTTTGTTGACTAATGATTACAATTTGTCTAAAGTTGCAACTGTGCAGAAAGTTGTGGTTTTGAATATCAACGATCTGACTCAGGCATTACGTCCAAGTTATTTGCCTGGAGATACCATCGAGATCAAAATCCGCAAAGAAGGTAAAGAACCATCTCAGGGAATTGGCTACTTAGAAGATGGTACGATGGTAGTAGTGGAAGCTGGCAGCAGCCATGTCGGTGGCGAAGTTAGAGTAGTCGTTACCAGTGCCCTACAAACTTCTGCGGGTAGGATGATTTTTGCCCGTACCCAAGAGTCAGTAACTGCTTAATTATGAGAGAATGGCTAGAGCAATTAGAGTTAAATATTGCGATATCTGTTCCGACGCTGCCCCCATTCTCTATCGAGTTCGATATGATGAATCTGGGCAGTAGTTTTTTATATGCCTTAGAGGTACGTAGTTGGGCTTTAGCCCTCTTAAATGATTAATATACTGGTTGCAGATTAGATTGCTTCGTGCCCCGCAATGACATTTTAGATTGCTTCGTGCCTCGCAATGACATTTTAGATTGCTTCGTGCCTCGCAATGACAGTAAATTAGCGACTAGATTGCGTAATTTTGTCAATCCAATTAGCATAAAAAGATACCCGCGTGTCGCCGGAAATCTCGCCAAAACTACCATTATCATCAATGCTATCAATATCTCCAATATTTGTCTTGAAAAAACCGCGATCGCTATAACCCCAAGAACTAATACCAGCAATTTTCCCATTAATAAAACAAGGCCCGCCAGAATCTCCGCTACCTGTAGCAGTTTCATTCTTTCCTAAACCGCGATCTGCTAACTTTGGAAAATGCTTACCCAAAGTATCATGTTTCGCAGTTCCATCATCGAAATCAAAAAGTAATTGACTCCCCAAAACTAACTCAGAAAAATCCGTAACTTTTGAATCCTTCAAAATATCAATTAACGCCTCATAGCGATTCTGTCCCGCATATCTTTTACCCTCCGAGTTAGAATCTTCATCTTGTCCCTTAGATCCTACACCAATATATCCATAGCCAACCTTAGTAAACACTTTACCAATTTCATCTGTATCTCTATAAAGATCGTATTGTTCCGCAGATTTTGGTGCTTTTCTTTCCAGCTTTAAGACAGCAACATCATTACCAACTTCTGATTCGTAACCAGTCCAACCTGGATGGATAAAATAGTTGGCAATGGGGATGCTAACTTCGCCTCTGGGCAATTTAAATATCGCATTGATTTCGGTATCTGCGGGAACCTTAGTTCCGCCTTCATTGAGACAGTGGGCGGCTGTGAGAATGTATAATCCTCCTGTTAGGAGGGAGCCGCTACACTCAACATTATCAAGGTATACGACACCCGTATATTGATTTAGGGAAAGAGGTTTATGTGAGGGGCTAGTAGAGAAAGCACTAATAATTGAGCGGCTAATGTCTGCTGTTGATAGGATTATAAATAGAGTTAAAATTGATATGAAAAAGATTTTTTTTAGCATGGTCAGTTACTCTGAAACCATAAATTTTATTTGAGCCTCTGACAGTTGTGGTTTTACGATAATCTAACCATTAGAATCATTTAGAGTGATAACCCTTTTAAGGAAGATGTAAATCACTATTCGATCATCTTCCCTAAAACTGCGCGATCGCACCTAATAAAGCCGACTCAAAACATAATCAGCCAAGTCAATTAAAGCCTGCTTCGACTCCGACTGTGGCAACCCCGCCAAACGCACAACCGCCGCCTGTGCGTGATGTGCGGCCAATTCGCGCGATCGCTCAATACCCTTACTATCCTTCACCAGCGCGATCGCCTGCTCAATATCCCCTTCTTGGGCAAACTCCCGCTCGATCAATGCTTCCAAATAAGGCTTTTCCTCTAAAGCAAATAGCACCGGAGCCGTCAAATTTCCACTCTTAAGATCGGAACCCGCAGGCTTACCCAAAGTCTCCGTCGAACCAGTGAAATCCAAGATATCATCCACAATCTGGAACGCCAACCCAATATCGCGCCCATAATTGTACAAATCATCAGCCAACTGTGCAGACACACCGCTCAAGCAGCCAGCCGCCTTAGAACTATTAGCAATCAAAGAAGCTGTCTTATAATAACTTTTTTCCAAATAAGCCTCAATCGACAAACTGGTATCAAATCCATTTAATCCTTGCTGAATTTCGCCCTCAGCCAAATCCATAATCACCTCTGAAAGCAGTTTCACCACCTCCAGATTGTCCAGATTAGCCAAATACCACGAAGATTGAGCAAACAGAAAATCTCCCGCCAACACCGCCACTCGGTTGCCAAAGTAACTGTGCACCGTCGGGATACCCCGGCGCACGTCGGAATCGTCCACTACGTCATCGTGAACTAAACTAGCTGTGTGAATCATTTCCGTGATTTCAGCGAGTCGGCGGTGTTTAGGAGAGATTTCCTCATTGGGCATTGTTGTTCGCGAAATCAGCAGCACAATTGCCGGCCTCACCCGCTTTCCTTTCGCGCCGAACAAGTGTTCTGCGGCTGCATACAAGATAGGGTGACGCGCCCCTACTAGCTGTTTTAAGTTTTCTGTCAACAGCCGCAGGTCTTCTTCAACTGGGGAAAATAGGAGAGTGCGAGAAGTCATGGATACGGCGGCTCAAGCGTTTAGGTTACAAAATTTTACATATCATAGCTTTATTTTAAGCTATGCCTCTGCCTTATGGAAGGAAAATATACCTACTTTGTCCTCAAAAACAATCACTCCCCTGCTAGTATTCATTTTCAATAACCTTAAGTTTATTGCCAATAAGCTGCCCAGAGTTCAAGACTAAAACTGAATCGCTGCCCACAGCTCAGACAATTTCCC
The DNA here is from genome assembly GCF_029167235.1 of Kamptonema sp. UHCC 0994. GTDB lineage: Bacteria > Cyanobacteriota > Cyanobacteriia > Cyanobacteriales > Microcoleaceae > Kamptonema. The sequence goes on from NZ_JARFTR010000067.1 coordinate 14,226, forward strand.
CAGATTGTATCAAATTATTAAGTATCTTCCTTAAAACAGTCTCAAAATAGCAAATGTTGTGTTATATTAATTATTAAGGATTTAAACAATTCCATACATTAAGTACAGCTAAACCAGCGGGCAGCTTCCGAGCGCCTGTATAAGCTTGGTATAGCCAGCCTTGAGCGTCCGCTAACAGCTAAGCCGTCTGGGACTAAAGTTGAACTCGTGGGAGTGCAAATTTTCTTCTTGCTATTAACGGCTTGTCTCTGATGCAAAATAGCTGTGAGCAGCCAAAGTGCAGCCTTAAAGGATGTATTGGCTTGGCTTTGCGGTAGAGATATTAATAGGGAAGGCGATCGCCTTTCCAGAGGCTTGGATAGAAAAGCAGCCTTCGGAGCCAAGGCTTGGTTTTGCGTGACACTTTGATGTAATCGGTATTGAACTTGTCCTCCTCCTCCTCCTCTACTTTTGGCTCTAATTATGATTTACCATGATATCCCTTTGATCATCCCCATCCTAGCTGCGGGTTATGTATTGACTATTTATCTGCTTTTGATTTTGGTCGAGCGCAGTGCTAGGATCACTCGATTGGGTGAGTAACCCATAGTAGAAGCTAAATCGCGAACTAGCGTTCGCTAATTGAGAGCTTAAATGCTCCTCCTCAGATCAAATCATAATAGCACAAAGAGCGCGATCGCAATCAGGGTGCATTGTCTGCACCCTACCTACAGTCTAATAAAATCTAAAATTGTCGAGTTAAGTAGAAGGACGCTCAGGGTGTAAACTACTAACAGATTCTACCGAGACAGTTTCCCGTATAACAGGAGACAAAAGTATTTTCTCAACGATTGGTGTACAGCCGAGCCACTGCACCGAAAGTTCAGCAAACTGTTCTGGGCAACCACTGACACAAAAGCGCGTAGGCATTGCCGGGACACTATTTCGTAACCCTAACAACTCTAATTCTTGGGCCGCAGCAGCTACTACGTGAACAGCCGGATCGACCAACTTCACCCCCGCAGGCAGCAAAGAGCGCACCACCGGAGCCAAATGGGGGTAGTGGGTACAGCCATAAACCAAAGTATCAATCTGCTGCTGGATTAGTGGAGCCAAATATTCCCGCGCCACTTCTAAAGTGTAGGGGTCGTGAATGCGGTTTTGCTCGATCAGTGGCACAAATTCGGGACAACCAACTTGCCAAACCTGACTATTAATATCTGTCTCCAGAATAGCACGGCGATAAGCATTACTAGCAGCCGTAGCAGGAGTTGCAATTACCCCAATCCGCTTACCTTGCTGTACAGCAGCCCGCGCCCCCGGCAGAATCACCCCTAAAATTGGAATATCAAACTCAGCCTGCACAGTCTCCAGAGCCAAAGCCGAACTCGTATTGCAGGCCATGATCACCATTTTGACATTTAGCGATCGCAACCAAGCCATGATTTCCCGGACAAAATGCGTAATTTCCGCAGCAGAGCGAGTGCCATAGGGTAGCCTAGCCGTATCTCCAAAGTAAACAATAGATTCATTAGGTAATTGTCGGTATAACTCCCTCAAAACCGTTAAACCACCCACGCCACTGTCAAAAATACCGATTCTCTGTTGTCCTAAGTCAGTTGTCATTGCTCAGTTAGTTAGAATAATTTTTGCAAGTTAACTATTAACAGTTAACTGTTAATAGTTAAGTGGTAATTGGTAATTGGGAATGGGTAATTGCTAATCCCTCCTACTTACCTTCCTCCTCTCCCCCCTCTTTCCCTAGCCCCTAGCCCCTTCTTCCTAATTGCCTTGCCGCAAATAAAGTAAAATACCACGAGCGATCGAGGCCGCCATTTGACTTCGGTAAGCAGGATCTCTTAACCTAGCGGCATCCTCAGCACCCGTCACAAAACCCACCTCCACCAAAACTGAAGGCATAGAACTCTTCCTCAAAACGTAAAATCTGGCCTGCCGCACCCGCCGATCGGGAGCCCCCGTACCCTGCAAAACGCTGTTGTGGATAGTCCGGGCTAGATTTTCGCCGCTACTAAAGTAATAGGTTTCAATGCCGCTGACATCGGGGCGGCTCATATCAATAGCATTAGCATGAATGCTGACAAACAAAGTAGCATTGACCCGTTCTGCTAGATCCACTCTAGGTTGTAATTCAATTTCGCGATCGTCAGTGCGGGTGAGAATGGCTTGCACACCCTGCTGTTCCAGTATCGCCGCCACCTGCTGAGAAATATCCAGAACGATTTCCTTTTCTTGCAGCCCTCCAATCCCGACAGCACCAGGATCTCCCCCGCCGTGTCCCGGATCGATCGCCACTACAATCCGCCCATTGGGAGTCCGGGGCAACTCAGGAGTAGGATAGTTTCTTGGTCTGACAGGGGGAGTAGGATTCGTGACGGGAGGCTGCGAGGAGATGCCTGCACGCTGCAATTGTACCGAAATTATTTGAGGAGTCGGTTGCAATACTCTTGTAACTTGCACTCCCGCCGCAGGTTGTACCCAAATCACCACAGTCTCCGAGTCTTCCTGCGTCGCCGTCAATCCTACAGGACTGTTGTTTCCCTGTAACTGAGGTATTTGACCAGTAAGTTGAGCTTTGGGAATCCTGAGCCAATAAGCACCTGACTGCTGATTCCACCCGCTGGTATAGCTTACAGCCCGGTCGGTTCTAATTAAAACTTGCGTGCCGTTAGCTGTCAAGTCAATAGATTGAATCCCCGCTAAATTGCTGGAATTGCGGCGTGGTGGCACTAGAGGAGGGCGGCTGCTGACATTGGGTCTATTAGTAGGTAAAACCACAATACCGCCCATATTGCTGAAAAACGCTCGCCAGTTAGTATTAGCGTCCGTCATCCGCAAAGTAACGCGAGTCATTGGTGGATCAGTTGGTAGTTGCCTGACTTCGATCCGCTCTACGCCGTGTTGGTTAACTACCTGTTCTTGCTCAGTTAGCTGGGGAGAGACATTAGCCCCCGCAATGTCGATTGTTGCCAAATCTCCAGCACGACTTTGCTGAAAGGAAATTTCCGGTTTACCGCCGCTGGTGCGGATGAAAAAACCATCTTTCGTTACTTGGACATTATCTATCTGCGTCCCGGCGGCGGCGATTTGTGGTTGGGGATTGGCGGTAGGAGGTTGGATGGTTTGTCCCCTGTCACCTGCGCTGAGTGCAATCGGCGTAGGCAATTCTACTGTCCACTGGCTAGGAGAGATACCCCGAAATCGCACTTGCTGCGGGTCAAGCGTATAACCGGGACTCAGTTCAACCACGATTCTAGTGGTTTGCGCGTCAAATTGACCTACCCGGACGGATTCAAACCCTCCTGTAACTGGCTGAGTTACAGAAGAACGCCCTAAGCTAGTTTCTGGCAGGTCAATCACCAAGCGCGTTGGGTTAAAAATTAGTTGTGCTTTTGGTTGAACTCCGCCAACGGTAGTGAAGTACAGCCGATTCTGATTGGCATCAAATCGCCAAGATTGCAGTCTCGCTGCTTCGGCGGCGGATGACAGCAAAAACACACTTAAGAAACTGGGTAATAGCCAGTGGAATCTCACGACAGTTTTTCCTCGTTTGCGTTGCAGCTAAAAGCTTTGAATTCTCAAAAGAGCGATCTCGGCTTACAGCTAAGTTGACTTTCATCGAACAGCCCCAGAACTAGGGGTTAGGGGCTAGGGGGTAGGGGAAGAAGGGAAGAAGGGAATAGATTCAAGGGTGGAAGGAAACGAGAATGTCCTAACTACCTTGTCGGTTGCTATACCAGAATTTCGCTATGCACGGCTACAAAAACGATTTTAGGATTTGAGATGCACCGACTTTAGACGGGAAAAGCATCCAAAATGGTTGCATTCTGGTATGGCAATTATGGCTAGTTCCATTTCTTTGGTGGGACTCTCGGTCGTTAAATTGGTTGAACAGTACCATAACATCAGTAGGTGTTAAGTTTGAATTTCCGCTCCATGAAACCTACTCAAATCTACCTACGGCAGATTTGACGTTCACTTCCTGCTTCTACCAAGGGAGTCGGCTCCTTCTTGTCCACAGGCGTAACTTCAGATTGAGCTAATCTTACTTTCTCCGAACAACGAGATAAATTGATGGCTGCGTTTAGATCGCGATTAATTAACAAATTGTAGCCGCCGCAATTAAACACTCGTTCTTTTAATGGCATTGATTGAACATGGCCACAATTTGAGCAGGTTTTAGAAGAAGGAAACCATCTATCAACTAGCTCAACTTTCGTGCCATACATTTCGCTTTTGTACGTCAACTGACGGCGAAATTCATAGAAACCACAATCGGAAATAGCTGCCGCCAACTTGTGATTAGCAATCATCCCGCTCACGTTCAAATCTTCGATGCGAATGTGAGCATATTTTTGGCTAATTTCTGTCGTAGTTTTCTGTAAGAAATCTCGGCGTTTATTCGCGGTTTTTGCGTGAATCTTAGCGATTCTACGATAGTGTTTATGAGCATTTTTAGATGCTTTTATACCTAACGTTCTGTTGCCCAATTGCTTTTGCCGATTTCTCCACTGTTCTTTACTCAGCTTGGTTTTCGCTTTCTTGAGTGGACGGGGAGACTCGTAAGAATTGCCATCAGAAAGAGTAGCAAATGTTGATACTCCTAAGTCAATTACCACTGCTTCACTAACAGCATGAAAAAGTGGTGGGATTTTTTCGGCTTTAATAGCAAAGGATACATACCATTTATCTGCCGTGCGCGAGATGGTAAATGTCTGCGCTACGCAGGGAAATGGGATGGATTCTTTAAGTCGAAATGTTCCCAGAGTAGGAATTTTAATTGACTTATTAGCTGCCAATAAAACCGAGTGATTCCAATCAGCAGCATCTACGGTGAATGAATCACCATCTTTTTTCCTTTTGAATTTAGGAAACTCTCCTAATCCTTTGAAGAAACGAGATAAAGCCTCATTAAAATGCCGGAATGTCATTTTGTAAACCCTGGAAGATAGGGTGTTAGTCCATTGATATTCCGGCATTTTCTTGACATGATTTGTGAAAACTCTTTCGATTGCTGCTACCTTTTTGCTGCTACCACCTGGGAGACTTTTTACTTCTTGGTAAAGAGCTAAGGCGTAGTTGTAGCAAAATCTAGCATAACCAGAATGTCGCGCCATCAAGGTACGTTCCTTATTATTCAGTTTGAGTTCGAGTTTGATGGCGTACATATCTGGTTAAAGTTTTTGCAGCACTCTACTCATCAGGTGATGAGAGCATCGACTTTTAGGTAGATTTAGATAGATTTAGGTAGATTCTTGTCAACATTTGTTACCCCCAGTTAACCATCCCTGAATATTGCTACTCATTGAGGTTAAACGAATCGCGCAATTTCCATTGAATTATGCCACAATGGGACAATTCGATCAGGAGTAATCTGTTTCTGAATCCGCTGCAACTGCTTAATTCTCAGCACCTTTGTCCTCAACTGCGATCGCAATCCAGTTCAAAATTTCTTGATTGACTCGCTCTGGGCATTCGTCGTGGGGGCAGTGACCCGCATTTTCTAGCTCAACCAGCTTTAAGTTACTGTTGTACTCCATGAACTGACGCGGGCGGGCAAATCGAGGCGGGATCATCCGGTCTTGTTGACCCCAGATTAACAATATAGGAATTTTTAATTCTGGTAAAACTGTCTTGACACCAGGCCCAAATTGTGCACTACCTACAGCTTTAAACAGAGCACAAAAAGCACGGGCAGAACCGCGATCGCCCGTCGGCCCGGATAGAATTTCTACCAGCTCATCGCTAATCGCATCAGGATTGGCGTAGGCAAAGCTCACCCAGCGACGGACAATAGAGGGGCGGCGGACAAAGTAAAATAGGGTTCTCAGCACTGGCGGAGAAGCAAAAATATTTTCAACTGCCGCGATCGCAGGTTGCAGCCACAGAGGCACCGCCTCAGCACGCACAGAGGGGTCAGGCAAACTAATCATCACAATTCCAGCCACCATATCAGGATGAGCTGCGGCGGCAGCCAGACAAATCAGCGAACCAATAGAGTTTCCCACTAAAACTACTGGTTGTCTGATAAAAGTCTGCCAGAACTCGTAGACTTGAGCCACCCAGATAGAAACATCATAGTTAGCAGGAGCTTTCTGCGAAGCCCCAAACCCCAACAAGTCCAATGCGTAAACAGTATGGAACTCCGCAAGTTGAGCCAGATTGTGCCGCCAGTGACCAATAGAAGCCCCAAATCCGTGCAGCAAAATCAAAGGCGTTCCCAATTTGAAATTTTGGCTTTCCTCTTTACCAAAAGGAAATTGGGGGGAGTAAGATTTTAGAGTGTCGCTTTCGTCTGTTGCTTCTGCTCCCCCGCTCCCCCGCCCCCTCGCTCCCTCAGTTTCCTGGGATTTTTGATCTAGCTGGGATAGTTGCCCAGTTGGTCGCAGATAAGTGTAGCGAGTTTGCCAACCCCGCCAAACCCAGTCTCGTTGAAGTCCAATCCTTTGATGCCAATGTCCTGAAGTGGTCAAACTTGCCTCAAGTCTCAACATAAATTTACAATCTTCTATTTCTTATTCTAGTGGGGGAGTCAGGGACTCGGGAGTGGGGGAGATAGAGGAATTTCTGACTTTTCTGACTCAAAACTCAAAACTCACACCCCTTACCTTGCGATCGAACCTTTTAGTTTTAAGCGATCTGGGGATTTTAAATTAAATATAGACAGAAACTTAGTCATAGTGAGTAGAATGGCAATACAAGGAAGCCACATTAATCAATCAAGAGCTTGCAAAAAACTTAAATGCCTGTGATCGAAAAAAGACAAAACCGCAATCAACCTCAGATCAATGACAACATTCGATTCCCCAAAATTCGGGTGATCGATACCGATGGTGCTCAACTGGGGATAATGCTTCCTCAAGATGCCCTGCGGCTGGCGGAGGAAAAAGACCTTGACCTCGTTCTTCTCAGCGACAAGGCCGATCCGCCTGTATGTCGGATCATGGACTACGGTAAATTTAAATTCGAGAAGGACAAGAAAGAGCGTGAAGCAAAGAAAAAGCAGCACACAGCCGATGTCAAGGAAGTGAAAATGCGGTACAAAATTGAGGAGCACGACTACCAAGTACGTCTTTCTCAAGCAGACCGCTTTCTCAAAGCTGGGGATAAAGTCAAAGCCACGATTATGTTCCGAGGTCGGGAAATCCAACACAGTAACCTAGCAGAGGACTTGCTTAAACGGATGGCAACCGATTTGCAGGAACTGGCAGAAGTGCAGCAAGCTCCTAAAAAAGAGGGAAGGAGCATGATGATGCTGCTATCTCCCAAAAAATAGCAGGAGCGGGGGAGCGGGGGAGCGATGAAGCGAGGGATCTCTTGAGCGGGGGAGCTAAATCCTCCCCAGTCTCCGAGTCTCCGAGTCTCCGATCTTCCCCACTCCCCCTTCATCAATCAGGGACAAGCTACTACAGAGGGATAAAAACGCTGCATGGAACTGACAAATCAGCGGTTGACCAAAAACCGGTTCGGACAGGGATTACTGCGATCGCTCAATCTCCGTCCTGAAGAAGTAGAGCGGACTCTGCTGATGTTCGCAGTCTACACAGTCACCTCCATAGGCTTGATCTGGCTGGAACTCAGTACGATCAGCCTATTTTTAGACGAATATGGAGCTGAAAAACTCCCCTGGATATACATTGCTACTGCGGCTACAGGCTCAGGCTTAGGCTTTACCTACTCCTGGCTGCAAAAAATCATCCCCCTGCGGCGGGTGATTGTAGTCGTACTCCTATTTATGGCAGTCCCTCTGTTCCTCTTTCGCCTCGGTATTGGGGCTAAAGATTTAGAGCTTAACTTCGGGCTGCTGAGCCTGAAGTTGGGATTCATTACTCTATTTATGACGTGGCTGTGGGTAGAAGCTTGTTATAACCTGAGCGATCTTAATACCTCGATCACGTCTAATCAACTATTTAATATCCGTGAAATCAAACGCACTTACCCCATAGTCAGCAGCGGCTACTTAGTAGCTGGGGTAATCTCAGGTTTTTCTCTGCCTGTACTCCTGAAATTCATCGGGCTGGACAACGTTACTCTGGTATCTGGCGTAATGGTGATCTGCGGGGCAGGTATTCTGTTTTACCTCTCCGAAAGCTACGAGCAAGCTTTCCCTGATACTGCTCGTTGGGTAGATGATGAGGATGAAGATGAGGATGAACCAGACTTCAGCACAGGTAGTGTTTTCGGCCCGCTTTTAGGCTACATTATTCCTCTGGTGGGCTTCTTTGTAATGGCTGAAGTCCTGTACGTATTTGTAGATTTTGAATTTTTTACTCAAATCGAACTGCAATATCCAGAAGACGACGGCGGTAGCGAAATTGCTAAATTTCTAGGCTTGCTTGAAGGTACAATCAGCGTCTGCCAGGTGGGAACTCAGTGGTTTGCTTCTAGCCGCCTGGTCGATCGCATTGGTGTATTTGTGACAGCAATGATTCTCCCGGCAGGAGCGGCGATCTTAGGCGTACTCTCTTTTGTAGGGGCAATCACAGGGATATTTTCTGTGTTTGTGGGGATGGTTATCCTGAGAGTTTTAGATGAATTGCTACACTATACTCTCCAAGAAACCAGTGGCCCCGTTCTGTTTCAACCCATACCAGACAGTACCCGGAACTACGTACAGACAATAGTTAACGGTGTGGTCGAACCTTTATCAACAGGTGTAAGTGGGGCATTTATCCTGCTCGTTGTTTGGATTAGTAGCAAGGTATTGTCCTTTGAAGATAGTCGCGAACTTCAGAATGCCCAAGGTTTAATATTAGTAGGGGCGATCGTTGTCAGTGCATTAGTCTGGCTGGGAATTATTTGGGTAATCCGCTCTCAATATGTCGGTTTGCTGGTAAAAAGTGCTGAACGGGGGCGCTTGGGATTTTCTGATGTAGATTTACCTACCCTCAAAAAAGCTGTAATCGCAACTCTAGAACAGCCTAGCCCGGAAGAAGATAAACGCTCTTGTATTGAACTCCTCAGCCAAATTGACCCGAAAAATGTGGGGCAAGTTTTGGCCCCTCTGCTGGCAATTTTGCCTCATTCATTGCAGCGGCAGAGTTTGGAAACAATGCTCAATCACCCGAATCCAGATTATCTCGAACCTGTGCGCTCTCTGACTGAGCAGGATCTACCCCCAGAAGTTTTAGCCTTAGCTCTCCGCTATGTCTGGCTGACTGAACCGGAACCAGATATCAGCCAATTACGCCCTTATCTGCAATCGAATGTAGACCCTGTAGTTAGGGGTACGGCGGCGGCTTTGATTATGCGTCGGGGCGATCGCGAACAAAAGGCAGAAGCGACAAATACTCTGCGGCGAATGCTGACAAATAAACAAGAGCGGGAACGGGTAATGGGTACGAGGGCTTTGGGAGAAGCCGACTATTTGCAAGGGCTACGCCTTTATATCCCTAACTTACTCCAAGATGAATCTTTGCGCGTCCGCTGTGCTTTACTCGAAGCGATCGCTTCTACTCACCTAGAAGAATACTACCCATCCCTGTTGCGCGGTCTATCTTACAAATCTACCCGCGAAGCGGCTCTACAAGCTTTGGTTCGCCTAGAAAATGATGCAATTCCGTTGTTGGTAGATTTAGCCAATGATATCCATAAATCTGACTTAGTACGGCTCCAAGCTTGGACGGCGATCGGTCAAATTGGTACGCTTCCAGCTCTTGATGCTTTGGTAAGTCATGGGATGACAGCTTGGGGCAAATCTCGCCGTAATATCCTTCGCATCCTGCTGAAAATGCCTAGAGAAGCGGGAATTGAAGGCGTGTTAGACCGCATGGGCCGCAGTGGTTTGGAATTGTTAATTGACCAAGAGCTGATGTTTATCGGTCAGGTTTATGCGGCTACGATCGATTTTTCTAGGATGACGGGTCAACAGCAGGTAGAACAAAGCGATCGCTCTGATAGTTCTGGACAATTAACCGCAGATTACGCAGAATTACTAAGACGGGCTCTGCGGGGATTGGAGTCAGATGCAATTGAACGCTGCTTTTTGCTGATGAAGTTTCTTTATCCTTTGGACGCAATACAAGCCGCTGCTTTTAATATCCAATCTGAGTCTAAGTCGAATATGGCACGGGGGCTAGAAATTCTAGATAATACTGTTGATTTGCCTAATAAGCGGGCATTAATTAACATCCTCGATCGCCACTCTGAGCAAGAAAAATTGCAAGGACTTTCAGAGCTTTTAGCTTATAAACCTCTGGCTCCGAGCGATCGCTTACGCCGTTTGTTGGATCTGCGCCATTTCCTTTCTGATTGGGCCTTGGCTTGCTGCTTTCACTTGGCGCGGGAGTCTCGCTGGAGTCTAACGGCGGAACAGACTTTGGTCTGTCTGCGCCACCCCACAGGCTTTGTGCGGGAAGCTGTACTCGCCTACTTGAGAATTGCTTCACCCCGCGCTCTGGTGGAATTGCTACCAATGCTGCAAAATGATGCTGATAATCTCGTAGCAGCTCAAGTTCAGCAGATGATGGGAGAGTTGGGTGTCACTTCCAATAAATCTCATGTTGCTCCGGGATAGGAGAATAGGGCGATCTCAAGATTTACCTTTTCTTTTGTCCTTTCTTTCCCAGTTAACAGTTAACGGTTAACGGTTAACAGTTAACCGTTAACAGTTAACAATTTTAAAATCCACAATGGCTTATGTTAACCAGCGTTGAACGCCTATTATTTGTCAGGGGAGTTCCGATTTTTAAGGAACTGCGAGATGATTTTCTCGTGCGTCTAGCATCGGTGATGGACGAGCTTTCTTTTCCATCTAAATACAGCATTTTTACTGAAGGTCAAGAAGGGCGATCGCTTTATATTGTTGTTTCTGGTAAAGTCAGAGTACATATAGGCGATCGCGATCTGGCACAGTTAGAACAGGGTACTTTTTTTGGCGAAATGTCTCTGTTTGACGCTGAACCTCGTTCGGCTTCGATCACTACTATTGAAAAATGTGAGTGCTTGATGCTGACTCAGATGCAGCTCTATGATGCTATTGATGAAACGCCGGGAATTGCTGTCAATATTATCCGCCTACTCTCGCGTCGCATTCGCGAACTCAATCAAAAAATCAATGCTAAACAAGCAGCGGAGCAGCAAGTTGAAGTTGCTAAAGTTAATTAAAATTAAAAGTTAAAAATTGAAAATTAAGATACTATACATCAATTTTTGATTTTTAATTTGACATTTTTAGTTCCAGATTAGCTTGTAGGGTGGCCCCTGCCAGTTATAGATCGGTAGCGCCGCCTTCTAGGCGGTATTCTAACCCCAAGACCATGAGGAAATAGATCCGTAACGCCGCCTTCTAGGCGGTATTCTAACCGCCCAGAGGGCGGCGTTACGTAATCGAAACCCGCCGGAGCGGGTTTGAATAAAAAGAGCGAAAATCAGCTCTTAAACCAGACGAAAAATAAAAGGATAACGGTAAGGCTGATCGGGGTCTGCCAAAATCTTGACAATAGCTAAAATTGGCATTACCCAACTGATAATTCCCAACAAAACCAAAAGGGGGAAACCAATTAAAACCCAAATTAGTATCCCAGCGACTGCACCATAGATATAGAGGTTAATATGAAAATTGAGAGATTCTTTGGCATTGTCCTTAACAACTGGGTCGTCGGATACTAGCAAAATAGCTATGGGTATGCCGATACTCACAAGTGTAGCGCTGAAAAATATCGCCCCGTGACTCAAACCTGATAACAGCTTCCGCTTATCTGAGTCGTACATATTAGCCTCCATCTCTTTTTGTTATTAAGTTTCCCTTTTTACCCAACTGTAGCACAGCATTGGCGATTAAGGCTGTTTCATTTTTAATTTTTAATACTATCTCACCTCAGCAACAGGGAGAGCAGAAACCAACTTTTTATTACTTGGCTGTCGCACTGGAATCTCGATCGCAAATTCTGCACCCTCTCCTGGTGTAGAAATGCAGGACAACTGACCGCTGTGTTTTTCTACTACAATCTGATAGCTAATTGATAACCCTAAACCCGTTCCCTTGCCTACTTCTTTAGTAGTAAAAAAGGGATCGAATAGCTTACCGCGCACTTCTTCACTCATCCCAGGGCCGTTATCTATAATTTTAATCGCGATCTGATTACAGTCAAGCGCTTCAGTACGAATCCAAATTGTAGGTAATTGAGAATTCAGTGTTGGGGATTGTTTGTCTTCCTGTTTCTGCTTAACTCTTAGCTCATATAAAGCATCAATAGCATTAGCAAGTAGATTCATAAAGACTTGGTTCAACTGTCCGGGGCAACACTCTATTAAAGGCAAGTTACCGTAGTCTTTAATAACTTGAATACCTAACTCTTCTGGTTTCTCCTTAAGATTATTTTGCAGGATTAACAGTGTATTTTCAATACCTTCATGAATGTCAACTTCCTTGACTTCCGATTCGTCGAGGCGTGAGAAGTTTCGTAAGGACAAGACAATAGAGCGAATTCGCTCAGTTCCTACTTTCATTGAAGACAGCAACTTCGGCAAGTCTTCACTCATAAATGCCAAATCTATATTGTCTATTTGATCTTGAATTTCTGGGGATGGTTTGGGATAGTATTTCTGGTAAAGTTTCACTAAGCGAAGCAAATCTAGAGCATAGTCACTAGCATAGCTAATATTGCCATGAATAAAATTGATAGGATTGTTGATTTCGTGAGCAACACCGGCTACCATTTGACCTAGAGAGGACATTTTTTCAGTTTGGATCAGATGAGTTTGAGTTTTTTGTAACTGCTGCAAAGTCTGTTCTAATTGTTCTGCTTGAGCTTGAGCATGGAAAGCTACTTGGCGAGTTTGATTGTAGAGTTCAGCTTGATCGAGTGCGATCGCCAATTGATTTGTTACTGCTTGTAAAAGCTCTACTTCACTGTCTGGCCACACTCGCAGACAACTATGATGCGTGCAGGCTAAAACTCCTATTTCTCCCGACTGAGTTTGAATTGGCAACGACAGATAAGAAGTGATGCCGAAAGATAGTAAAAAATCCTCCATTTCTGGCTCAGACTTACTATAATCGTTGACTCGGATGATTTTTAGTTGTAGTAAACTGTCTGTCCAACTACCGATTTGTTCCGCAGGATAGGAGCCAATATAACTCTCTAAAATTGGATCTTTAGCTTCATTCACTACTTCCCAATAGCATTTTTCTATCGTCAATATTTTACATTCTGGGAGGAAATTATCGGTCGCAGTAGTAAAACAATCGATTGACAAAGTTTCTGCATCAGAGTCAGAGTTTGTAGTTTTTGCAAGTATAATTTCTGCCGCAGAGTGGGCTGTTAATGCTTTTGTTTCTGGGCGATACCAGAGAAAATAGCAACGGTCAATTTGTAATAAATTTCTGATTTCATTTACTGTTGTTTGGAGGATAGTGTCGAGGTCTAAAGAATTGCGAATTTGACTAGCTAAACGGTTGAGTAATTCTTCGTGTTTAGCAAGTTGCCTAAATTGAACTTCCGACTGCTGAAGTGCTAGCTGAACTTGTTTGCGATCGCTAACATCTACTGCTAGGCCAATTAAACCCATAACCTTGCCAGAATCGCATTTAATCTTAGCTTTGATAATTTCTAAATCGTGAAATCTACCATCTACAAAAGGTAGACTTTCTTCTGAGTGATGAGGTATATCTTGATTCCAACAAGCTGTATCAGATGCCATACAATTTAGTGATTCTTCTTTCCCCAAAATTTCTGAATAGTGGGGAAGCTCTAAAAATCGAGACTCAGTAACTCCAACATTTTCGCAGAAAGTCTTGTTAACAAATTGCATTTGCCCTTTTGTATCTGTCATCCAAATCCAAATCGGAGCGTGGTCTAAAATAGCTCTCAATGTGCGCTTTTGGTTGACCAGTCCTTCCTCTGCTCGCACTCTATCGCTGATATCTAGAACTAGCGACAAAATTGATACTAAACTTCCAGATTCATCCATGAAAGCAGAGTTATACCAATCGCAGTAAATAATAGAATTATTCTTAGTATAGTTGCGGTGTCTGCTAATGTTACGGGGTTCGCTACCGTAGAGAAGTTTTAGCATGATAATGCTGACGGCTTCGGCATCTTCAGGATGAATTAATTGCCATTCACTAGGGTGTTTGCCTAGCACTTCATCAGCTTTCCAACCAAAGATTTTTTCGGCTTGCCATGACCACCGCTTTACTCGAAGTTCACTATCCCATTCTACCACCGCAACAGGTGAATTTTCAACATGAAAATTCAATTGCTGGTAAGCTCTATCTAGTTCTAACCTTGCCTGTTGGCGATCCTTAATTTCTGTTTCTAGTTTCCTGTTAACTGTTGCTAGTTGTTCTGGACTTGGAAGAGCTAAGATTTTAGGAATTAACCACACTAATAGTACGGCTACACAGGCAGAAATAATAGCTGTAATCGCATTGAGAAAGCCTGCTAGCCAATAAGTAGGATGCCATAGCGTCCAGATATTCATTAGGTGTCCCGTGCCACAGGCAACAATGAAACTGCCAAACAAAAGAAATATCCAGTCGAAAGGCAAATCACCGCGCTTGCGGACTAAATGTACTAACGTCAGGGGAATTGAATAGTAGGAGAGGGCGATTACTGCATCCGAAACTACGTGAAGCCTCACTAATCCGGGTTTCCAGAGGTAGCAATGACCGTGAGGAATAAATTGTCCTGCGGTAAAAAAATTATGCCAATTATCGAGCATGATTCTTGCCTTTACTTTGCCAGTTATTAACAGCCGCTAAGTAGATGATAATTAAAAAGGATTGGCTGGTGTAGTGCTTTATATCACAGCCTACCATTGTAAACGACAAATCGCTTTACCAAAGGAGACACTTAGATGGTTGGCATTATAAATGCGGTTTTATTACCCTTTATGGCTTAGAATGTCAATATTTTATTATTTTGTATTAATGTTTACTTGCTAGACAGTAAGTATTGCTGATGGCTAATGGCTAATTGCTAATTGCTAATGGCTAATTGCTAATGGCTAATTGCTAATGGCTAATTGCTAATGGCTAATTGCTAATGGCTAATTGATAATTGCTTACCTGATTGTTTTATAATGAGGATCTGACCAAGATTTTCCTCTGCAATTTTCCTATGGCCACAGAACTTGAGACTGAACTGCAAACCGCTGTTGAGCGTCGGCGCAACTTTGCGATTATCTCCCATCCCGACGCGGGTAAAACCACTCTGACAGAAAAATTACTGCTGTACGGAGGTGCAATTCACGAAGCGGGTGCAGTCAAGGCGCGGCGTGCCCAGCGTCATGCTACCTCAGACTGGATGGCGATGGAACAACAACGGGGAATTTCAATTACTTCTACAGTGTTGCAGTTCGAGTATCAAAAGTATCAGATTAATTTGCTGGATACTCCGGGACACCAAGATTTTAGTGAGGATACTTACAGAACTTTGGCTGCGGCTGATAATGCGGTGATGCTGGAAGATGCGGCGAAAGGTTTGGAACCACAAACCCGGAAATTATTTGAAGTTTGTCGGATGCGTGGTTTGCCGATATTTACATTTTTCAATAAACTCGACAGACCAGGGAGAGAACCGCTGGAATTGTTGGATGAAATTGAGAAAGAATTGGGTTTGCAAACTTATGCGGTGAATTGGCCCATTGGAATGGGCGATCGCTTTAAAGGCGTTTACGATCGCCGCGAAGGTAAAATTCACTTATTTGAGCGTGCGGGACACGGTTCGCGGGAAGCGATCGATACAGTTATAGACTTAGGCGATCCGCGTATTGAAGAACTCTTAGAAAAAGACCTTTACTATCAACTTAAAGATGATTTGGAACTATTAGAAGCTGTGGGTTCCGAACTGGATTTAGAGTTAGTCCGCGCTGGTAAAATGACACCTGTATTCTTTGGTAGTGCCATGAGTAACTTTGGCGTTGAGTTATTTTTGGATGCCTTTTTAGATTATGCTCTCAAACCTGGAACTCACAAAAGCACGGTCGGAGAAATGCCACCAACTTACCCAGATTTTACTGGTTTTGTGTTTAAGCTGCAAGCAAATATGGACCCGAAACACCGAGATCGGGTGGCATTTATTCGGGTTTGTACGGGCAAATTTGAGAAAGATATGACGGTAAATCATGCTCGGACTGGTAAAGTTGTGCGGTTGTCAAGACCTCAAAAATTATTTGCTCAAGATCGCGAATCTATAGAAGTTGCTTATCCTGGGGATGTAATTGGTTTGAATAATCCGGGAGTATTTGCAATTGGGGATACGATTTACAACGGTCAAAAACTAGAGTATGAAGGCATACCGTGTTTTTCACCAGAACTTTTTGCCTATTTGAGAAATCCTAACCCTTCCAAATTTAAGCAGTTTCGGAAAGGGGTTTCTGAGTTACAAGAAGAAGGTGCAGTACAAATTATGTACTCGGCAGATGAGGCTAAACGCGATCCAATTTTGGCCGCAGTTGGGCAATTACAATTTGAAGTAGTGCAATTCCGAATGCAAAATGAATATGGTGTAGAATCCACTTTGGAATTGTTACCTTTTACCGTTGCTCGTTGGGTTGATGGCGGTTGGGATGCACTGCAAAAAGTTGGACGATTATTTAATACTGTAACAGTAAAAGATGGCTGGGGAAGACCAGTTTTGCTGTTTAGGAATGAATGGAATTGTCAACAGGTGGAAGGCGATCATCCTGAGTTAAAATTGAACAAGATTGCACCTGTAGTTTCTGGTTTAGAAGTTGGCAGCGATAATTGAATTGCTAATTGCTAATGGCTAATGGCTAATTGCTAATTGGGAAAAAATTCTCCCCTCTCCGCGTCTCCCCCTCTCCCAGTCTCTCAGTCTCCCCCTCTCTCCCTTCCTTCTTCCTTAAAATAATTACAAATTTTAAGGTCTAGGCTATCTTGGAAAAGACGCTATCAAAGGCAATTTTATGGCATCTCCTACTAATCCCCATCTACCAGATTCATCCATTCAACCCTCTCTTGAAGATGGGTTAGCAGCGTTAAAAGCTAAAGATTATCCACGTGCGATCGCACATCTAGAAGCCATTGCTAAAGCAGAGGCGAATCAGCGATCGGGTTTGCGGGCACAGATGGGATTGGTAATTGCCTATAAAAAGACTGGGAAAGTCAAAGATGCGATCGCACTCTGTTCTAGCTTAACTAAAAGTTCCAACAGTCAGGCAAAAGCTTGGGCCGAGAAAACATTAAAAGATTTAGTCAAGCGTAATCTACCAAAGGTAGCGGGGGAGCGGGGGAGCGAGGAAAAGCAAGATGGGGGGAATTTACCTTTAGAATTGCCAGCGTCTAAAGAAATATTATCAGTTGAAACTGGGTTTATTCCGTTTGAAACGCCAACGATCGCATCTCAACCGACAACAACCTCTTCTTCTGAAACAATACCAAACTCTGACTTAACAGGATTTGTGCCCTTTGATGCGACTGCGATGCCAAATGTTGCAGGTAAAATCATTAAACAGCAGACTATTTCCCCGCCGTCACCAACTTCTCAAGTACCTAATCTTAATAAGATTTCTGGGCAGAAAGATACAGAAATAACGCCGCCAATATCTCTCAAAGCTGATGTCGATATTGACTCAAATCTTGTTAATTCCTCTGATTCCTTGGAGACTTTACCCATCTCACCAGAGGAAGAACAAAGTCGCGAAAATAATCCACACTTAGCAACAGATTCCAGTATTGAAAGTAGTAACTATCAACTAACTTGGCGCAACAGCGATCGCGCTCAGAAATGGCGACCCCTCAAACGCCTGAAATTTGGTCGTTTTTGGTTTGAGCAAATAGCAACAGCGATCGCTCTATTTTTGGTGACTGTCACCGTTGTCAAATTTATTCTAACTACTGTTAATGCTGTATTACTTCAATTTTATCTATTAACAAAGATTCCTTTATTAAAGCCAATTCAGCTTTTTTATCTCAACCCCGCACCATTTTTACAATTCACCTTTGGATTACTTTTATTTCTCTCTCCCTGGTTAATGGATGCACTTTTAAAACAGTTTCACGGATTGCAACCACTACCCATGACCAGTTTATTTAATTATAGTAAAGAAGCTAATGGGGTATTGCGAAGTTTTTGCCGAAAAAGAGATTTGCCTGTACCGACGATCAAAGTTTTACCTACAAGTGTTCCCATTGCTATGACTTATGGTTGCTTGCCAAGATTCGCGCGAATTGTAGTCAGTCAGGGGTTGTTAGAACAACTTTCGGCAGATGAAATTGCCGCTGTTTTTGCCCGCGAGTTGGGCCATATTGTTCACTGGGATTTTGCAGTAATGTCATTGGCAACAATGGTGATTCAGGTTCCCTATACTATCTACTGGCAAGCTGGATATTGGGGCGATCGCGTCAAAAATTTGCCAAATATTCCTCAATCTATCCGAGGATTCCTAATCCCTTTTTTGCGAGGGGTAGCGATCGCTATTTCCTCAGCGAGTTATGGCATCTTTTGGCTGCTGCGGTGGCCCGTTTTGTGGCTATCACGCCGACGGGTTTATTATAGCGATCGCCTCGCCGCTGACATTACAGGTAATCCTAACGCTCTGACTCGCGCGATCGCGAAAATGGCGATCGGTATTGCAGAAGATGTCCGCCAACAGCAGCAAATATCTTATCTGCTCGAAGGCTTTGAATTTTTGACACCCTTGGGTATCAAACAAGCCGTTACACTGGGTTCTACCGCCTCCCTCGCGCCTCTGGAAACCCTTTTACAATGGGATGTACACAACCCTTACCGCAAGTGGTTAGAAGTCAATAATAGCCATCCTTTAATCGGAGAACGCTTACATTTGTTAACCCTCTACGCCCAGCACTGGAAACTAGAAACTGAGCTCGATTTAGCCACTAAGCCAGAAGGGGGGCGAGGGGGCAATTCTCAATTACCAATTACCAAATACCAATTACCAACACTTCTGTTACAAGGTGCTCCTTTCTTTGGCATTCCCATGAGTTTAGCGATCGCGGGTGGGATTTGGTTGATTGGGTGGATTTTCTCTCTTTTCGACATTTGGCAACTGGATTGGCTAAAAGGCGATCGCGGCATTCTGATCGGCTGCTTACCCATTGGCTTTAGCCTCGGCACTCTCATCCGTATTAACTACTTCTTTCCTGACATTAAACCCTCTACGACCTCAGAACCAACGATCGCAGACATATTATCTAACCCAGAAACTTTGCCCCTAGATAGCCAACCTGTCCAACTCCAAGGCAAGCTTCTCGGCAAAAGCGGCATCAACAACTGGCTGGGACAAGATTTAATGCTGGAAACTGCGACGGGCTTAGTGACATTACACCATCTTTCAATACTCGGCCCCATTGGCAATCTTTGGCCGGTGCCAACCCGTCCCTCCGATTTAATCGGAAAATCGGTTATTGCCACTGGGTGGCTCAGGCGAGGGGCAACGGTGGCGATCGAACTGGAAAACCTGCGGACTGAAAGCGGCAGAACCAGCTACAGCGCACCCCCAATCTGGTCTACAATTTTAGCCTTTGCCGCCGCCCTTTGGGGAGCCTACATCATCTTTAATAGCGGGAGGTAAGCTGCTACGCAGCTAAACCGGACAAACAGCATTACCTTTATTTTTAATTTTTCGCTCCCATTCAATTACAAGTTCTCCTTCGTTTAATAATTTATGCAGCAATTTTTCTAATTGTTCTACTGATTCAAATAGTCGATGGACTATATATTCTTTTGCTGAATGCCACACCAATTCAATTAAAGCTTAGCAATCCCAAACCCCTGCGTTGGCGTAGCCTGCCCGAAGGGCTTATGCTTCGCTGGGCTCGCAATGACATTATTTATTTTTGTCCAACTACTTATCACCTTCAAATCGAGCAAAGGCACTCGGATAAGCCGCCCAAACCTTACCTACAAAATCCCTCAATTGCCTATGAGCAATCACAGCATCCTTCCCTTCACTATCTAGCGACTGCAACTCAGTCAAAAGCGGAATTACCTCCGTATCAAGAGCCAACCGAAATAAACTCAAAGGCCACAACAAATCCGAGCCATCCCGCAAATCCCATAAATTATGCTCCTCATGGAGAAACGAACTTTCATCACAGACCAATACTACTAACATTAACGGTCGTACCCAGCATAACCGACGTGCCGACACTACTTGAATTACATCAGCATAAAGGCACGCATCTCCAAATTCTAAACATACAATCTGGCTAGGCCCAAAATTAGAGACAGAATCAATTAACGCAGACATCAGGGAACAAATACATATCTTTAATCATCATAGAAAACAACTCACTCCCGATCTATTCTCTTGAGAGCCGTTTCTAAATCAGCAGTGAGAGATTGTGCATCCTTTTTTCCTGAACCAGTGCAGTAATCAGCCGCCGACAGCGGAGCAGCGATCGTAATTTTCACACGAGAACCCCAGCGAGGAATGCAGGGATGGTAGCGAATGCTCATAGGTACAACTTTAACACCCAGACCGGGGTGACTCGACTCTGCTTGAATCGCCATACGGGCCAATCCTGGTTTCAGAGGGTGAACTTGCCGATCTTGGTAGATAGCGCCTTCAGGAAAAATGACCAACATTTGTCGATCGAGGAGAAGCTCTACCCCATGACGGAGAGTCGCGATCGCCGGATGCTTAGGATCGACTGGAAATCCCCCCAACCGCCTGATAAACCAACCTTGCAATCCTTTCACCTCATTTACCGAAACCATAAATCGCAGATCTCTACCCGTAACATATCGCCCAGTAGAATAAGGCAGCATCTGAGAATCCCAGCGAGAGCGGTGAGTAGGAGCCAAAATTACAGGCCCTTCCCTAGGAATGTGCTCCTGTCCGATCGCCTCAATACTACGAAAATAAAAAGGCAGGATAAGGTAGCGGCCCAGAGGATAAACCAACGGGGCTAACCAAGGAGAAACGTGAGAATTAATTGATGTCGCCTTGGCAGGCATTTGCGTTTCTAGGGATGAATTACTGGAGTCAAAAGCGATCATGGCAGTGTAGCTTAAAGCAATCAAGCTTTTCTAAGGACTTTCTGACTCTACACTAAGTTTTTTAACGGCCCTTTTGGGAAACAACAGGGCCACTTTTGCTATTGTCATTCAATTAAATCCGTTATCTATCCGTTGCTAGCTCTTAGCTTGCTCGCGACGCTTTACAAACCACGATTGTAACTGTTCGCGACACTCAGACTCCAGAATCCCGCCAAGTACAGGCAAGCGGTGATAGGAGCAGCCACTATCAGGTATATTGGCAACAGTTCTGATTGTGCCAGATTTTGGATCGTCCACTCCATAGACCAGTAAACCGATTCGGGCTTGTACGATCGCCCCAGCGCACATCGGACAAGGCTCTAAAGTAACGTAGAGCGTACAAGCATTGAGATGCCAATTTTGTAGAGCAATTCCAGCCGCCCGTAGAGCTAAAATTTCAGCATGAGCTGTAGGATCGCAATCTCGCTCTCGCCGATTTTGTGCCTCTGCAATCAACTCGCCGCGATCGTCAACGATCGCAGCACCCACCGGTACTTCCCCAGCCTCTCCAGCCTCCTGTGCCAATTTTATAGCTCTACTCATCCACTGGCGATGAATCAGGTATATAGGATTGCACATAGGCAGGCGATTTTTGTAGTCGATCATACTTGTGTAACAGAAAACACTTAAGATGATTAGATTAGGTTGCGATCGTCGGGTGCTAAATCGACAATTATTTAAAATTATGGATACTTCGCTGATTGGCTTAGAAGTTGTTGAGCTCTTGTCCCGGATCAGCGGACAGAGGCTCCGCCCACAAGATGTCTCCCCTCTAGTAGTCTTCCTGACTGCTCTGATTTCTATTTTACGGGGAGTGATTATTATAGATAAGACGGTTGCTGTTGAAGAAGAAGAACGGCTCCAAAAAACGCTTAAAGCTTTTGTCAATGCAGAGCGCGACCACGTTCAACTGATTCAGCGCATCCTCAAAGGTGTTGCTAAGCAGCAGGTTTATTTCAATCCTAGCGAACTGGTAACGCTGACGGCTTTATTTTCAGACTCAGAAAAATTGCTCTTAATTGCCTTTGGCTACGAAATGTCAGCCGCCGACGGAGATTTTGACCTACGAGAGCAGATGTATTTACAATCTATTGGTCACAGGCTCGGTATTGACTATCGCCACACCACAGTTCTAGATGCTGTATTTGCAAAAGAAGGAACTATCGATCCCGATGCTTTGGCGGAGGTTCAAAGTTTACTCGACCCCGCTGAGTTTGAGGCTCACAATCCCGTATTCGCTAAAGCCGCAAAGCATTTGGCTTCTTTGTTGCAGTCTAAGGGTAATTGTTAACTGTTAACTGTTAACTGTTAACTGTTAACAGATAATTGGTAATTGGTAATTGGTAACTGGTAATTGCTAATTAGAATTGCTACCTTCCCCTTCCCCTTCCCCTTCCCCTTCCCCTTCCCCTTCCC